>CAVHUZ010000004.1:0-63366 GCA_963639545.1 Bacteroidaceae bacterium | reverse complement strand
GATAGCAAGTAAAATCTGCTCGGCTAAGATTCAAAAATCCATCAAAGGTAATTTATAGAACCCGCCTTAAGGTTAAGAAAGGGCAAAAAGGTATGTATGGGGTGTGTCGAGAGGAAAGGCAAACCCACCGCTCCGGTGGACAGCGTTCAGCGAAGATGTGAGTCTGCCGATGAAGAAGTGTATATTGATTAGGGCTTTTTATCCATCTGATAGCTGCAAGAGGTTGCGCTTGTTCCATAGTCCGTAGACCTGACTGACGGTGTCTGAGGTCATGAAGGAGGCTATCTTTTCGTGGTGCATATAGTCGATGAGCTGCGAAAACTCGTCTTGCGTAAGCACAATCTCTATCTGCATGCGTTTCTCGCCAGTATATCCGCCGACACAGGGGTGGAGCGTCATGCCACGTTTCATGGTGGTGATGACATACTGTTGTAGCTTTTCATATTCGTCGGTGATGATGTAAACGCGGGTCTTGTTGTTGATGTTGTTCATGAAATAATTGAGGATCAACCCATTGATCCATGTTCCTATCAAGCCGATAATGACCAGACTGACATCATTAATCAAGAAAGCGGTGGCACAGATAGCTCCTCCAGCCACTGTCACTGACGACCCGATGCTCACATGGCAATACTTGTTCACGATCTTGGCAAGGATATCCAGACCGCCCGTGGAGGCATTGATACTGAACAGGATGCTCTGTGAAGCGCTCAGCACCAGCACGAAACACAAGAGGTCAAACCATGGATTGGCTATCATCTGCTGGGTTCCTTGAATGCTAATGGCAAAGATCGATTGATCCAAGGGTATCAGCCATCCTAGGAAGTCGACCATAGGGCCTAATATCAGCGCCGTGTACACGGTCTTAGCGCCAAACTCATTACCGATGAGCAAGAACGATAGCACCAACAAAATGGCATTGATGACAAAGATGTATGTACCCACCGAAACGACAGGAAAGAGCTGGGATATCACCAAGGAGAGTCCGGTGATGGTACCAATGATCAACTTACTGGGAATCAAGAAGAAGTAAATGGCACACGCCGCCACAAACATGCCCGCAGTCATGATAAACAGTTCGATCCAGAACTTGCGTGTTCGGAGTAGGTGCGCTATCTCTTTGGGAGAGCTTTTTAGGCGCAATAGGATCTGATCTTTGTCAAATCTAGTGTGTTCCATGTATGCTAAAGGATATTAGTTATTAAGGTTTCAAAGGACTTCGTTTGTCCTTTGCGAAATTACGTTATTACATTGGAACAACAAAATTTTATTCAAAAAAAATACATTCTTACCCTATATTTTTCTTTCCACAGAGATTTCAGACATTGTTTCACCTTATTATATATAGCAGGCGTGAGATGGGCGCATTCAGCCCATCCTTTTCTCGGCTATCAGTTTGGCGTCTTGCAGATAGGCGTCATAGCAGGATGGCGTCACTCGGACCGCTCGTGCCGTGCGCACCTTGGGCAGCGTAGCAAAGAAAGGATGCCTACTTTCATACCAAGCATAGCGCTGCAGATGAGGTATGGAGGATATCCGCATCGTGACATCCAGCATGGCACGTGGGGCAACCTGGGACAGGTAACGTGTGCCATCCGCCATCTCTAGCGCCAACACCAGCCTTGGCACATCCAGCGTGACGCGCGATGAAGAAAGCGAACCGGCTTTATGGCGTGCCGACACCGTGATATGTCGTCCGTAGAGGGCATTGATCTCATTCATCAACCGGTGGAAGAGCGCACCATGAGGGGCATTGTCACGCAGCCCTTTGACCGCTATGTAATAATGGATCATCTCATGGATAAGCACATCATCAAGCTCGTCAACGGGCAAATCATAACACACGGAAAGGGCAATGGTGTAGTCGGTCTTGGTCACACGCATCAGTCGGCGCGTCCGCATATATTTCATCCATCCCAGCTGGGACCTACTGCGGGAGAGCTTAAAGCGTGGAGGCGTGAGCTGACCTTTGAAGCAGAGCTTGTTATACCGCTCAAAGGCTTGCTGCATATAGCTGATTGTGGGTATCATTGGGAGGCTTCGGATTGGTGGATTTGAGTCTTGGGCCAGTTGACAAGGTACACATGCTCGGTGGCACGAGTCAGTGCGGTGTACAGCCAGTGGATATAATCGGGTGTGAGCATGTCTTCGGTCATAAATCCTTGGTCTATATACACATGCGCCCACTGGCCACCTTGCGCCTTATGACAGGTCACGGCATAGCCAAACTTTACCTGCAAGGCGTTGTAGTAGTCGTCCTCTTTGAGGTGCTTCATGCGATCGGCCTTGAGCGGAACGTCGGCATAGTCGGCTATGACTTGCTCAAAGAGGCGATCGTTCTGTTCGCGCGTGAGGGCAGGCGCCTCGGTATTGAGCGTCTCAAGCACCGTGGTGAGGGTCAGCTCTTGTCGGTCATAGTCAATCAACGAATAGGTCACATCAGCAAAATGGAAGCCATAGAGCTGGCGAAGGTTACGCACACGCTTCACCACGGCGCGGTCACCATTGGCGATGAAGGTCAGTTTGGGTGCACTGCCGCCCTTAGAAGGGACCGACTTAGCTGCCGTAGCAGGAGTGGGGGTGAGATATTTGTTCTTCACGATCATCACGATATCGCCACCGCTGAGGATATCTTCGCAGTCGAGCACCTGTCGCCGTATACCTTGATTGTAGATATTGGCACGCTTGTTACTGCGTGTGATGACCATCGTCTCGTCCGTTCCCACATCGCGATAGCTATTGGCCAACGTGTCAATGAGTTCATCGCCAGGCACCACTGAGATGTCGGCAAAGCCCAGGATGTGCATCTTGGGCAACTGCGTTTCCTCATCATGGGTAATCATCTGACGTATCATCGTGGCATTGTAGAGGATGCCCGACCGGCTATCTTGGCGCAACACCTCGTTGAGCGTGGCCTCATAGACCTGGAGCTGCATCTGTCTGAGCACCTCTGCCGATAGCGCGGGACTCTCGCTCTCGCCCACGGGAGGAAGCTGCGCATGGTCGCCTACGAGGAGCAAACGGCAGTTGCGCCCCTGATAGACATACCGCACCAGATCGTTGAGCAGATGGCCGCTACCGAAAGCGGCATTACCACTACCCACATTGGCTATCATCGAAGCCTCATCGACGATAAATAGGGTATCAGCATAGAGGTTGTCATTGAGATTGAACGCTCCTTCGGGACCCGAGAAACTGCGTTCGCGATAGATGCGGCGGTGGATGGTGTATGCCGACACGCCTGCATGGAGGGCAAACACCTTTGCCGCACGTCCCGTAGGCGCCATGAGTTGCACCTTCTGCTTGAGCCTAACCATCGTCCGCACCATTGCTCCCGCCAGCGCACTCTTACCCGTTCCGGCCGAGCCACGAAGCACCATCGCCACCGGAGCACGCCTATCGGTAAGGAATGCAGCAAAGCGCTGGAGGGCTTGTTGCTGATCTGATGTGGGCGGAAAGGGGAAATCCTGTAAAATCTGATATACTATTTCGTCTTGTATCATGCGTTTCTAAAAAACTTTTGTACTTTTGCAAGCAATTGCAAAGGTAAGCATAAAACAGGTAAATGTTACAGAAAATCAACTTGAATTATATCCTTGCCGCTAACGTGGCATTGCTTCTCTTTCTATGTTTCATGAGTGTGTGGCGTCCCATCCACTTCAACAACGTGCGTACCGAGCGCGAAGCGGAGGTGAGGGAGCGCATCGAGGTCATCAAGAAGGCTGAGGATGCTTATCTCCAAGCTCACGGAACGTACACAGCCGACTTTAAAGCGCTCATCAAGGGTGGCTATCTCAAAGAGGGTGAGCAGTATATCCCCTACTCTGACAACAAGCCTTTTGAGCTGCAAGTGGCAGCACAGGTTGACAAGCAAGGGCGCAAGCGCGATGCCATCATGTGTGGCGCTAAGTATGAGCAATACCTTAATGGGCTCAATGAGGCCAGCATTGACCAGCTCACCAACCAAGCGGAGGAGATGGGACAATATCCCGGTGTGAGATAAGACGGCGCAAGGCTGCATCTGCCAAGGCTCTGCCTTACCTACACGGACGATGCCATCGCCCGCCCATAGCACCGCTAACACACATAGAAAAAGGCGCTTTGAGGAGATCAAAGCGCCCATATGAGAAAAAGAAATAAATTGTTTTTCGAAGAAAATCAAATTAAAAGTCGTTGAAAAACAATTTAATCTTGCTTCCAAAAGAATAATAACGGGAAGGTGAAACCGTTTAGATAGATTTTTATTACCTTTGTAGTCAGATGCCAAACATAGACAATATATCCGACAAAATGCTTAGGCTCACGCTTAGGTTCACGCCCAACACGCTTACGTTCTCGGTGGGTGACCCCAAGCAGATCGATACCATCGTCTACGAGCCGTATACGCTCAACAATGCGATATCTGCCGCAGCCAATCTCCGCGAAGCCTTTAAGCAGGTGGAGCTATTGCAGAGCGGATACACACGCGCACTGGTGCTGACCGATTCGCCTACGTTGCTCATCCCCACGGAGGAGTTTGACGAGCAGCAGGTGGAAGCGCTCTATGGCTATGCGTTCACCCCCTCTAAAAGCGACGAGATCCTTTGGCGACAGATACCCAACCTCAATGCGGTGGCTGTGTTCAGCATCAACAAGGATCTGAAGATGGTCATCGATAGTCACTTCAAGGACATCCGTTACACCACGCTGACCGAGCCTGTGTGGACCCACTTCTACAAACGCAACTTTGACGGTACACGCGCTAAGCTCTTTGCCTACTTCTATGAGAAGAAGATGAACGTGTTCAGCTTTGCACAGAACCGCTTCACCTTCTGCAACACCTTTGAGGCGAAGCACCCTAAGGATGCGCTCTACTATCTGCTATATACGTGGAAGCAACTGGGTATGGACAACAGGGCTGACCAGCTCTATGTGATGGGGGACGTGACAGAGGAGGGCTGGATGAACGAACAGCTGCAGAAGTTTATCAGTCATGTGCTGTTCATCAAGCCCGAGACCGACTTTGCCCAAACCACGATGGCATCTGACAAGCGCATCCCCTACGATCTGAAAGCCGTATATCTAGACGAGGAAGGATGGGCCAACACCTCTACACAAATCAAGAACGCCTAACGTAGCATCACACATGAGAATCATCACCGGACTGTATAAAGGAAGACACTTTGACGTACCTCGCTCATTCAAGGCACGTCCTACCACCGACTTTGCCAAAGAGAATATCTTCAACGTGCTCAATGGATATATTGACCTAGAAGGATGTGAAGCCCTGGATCTCTTTGCCGGCACTGGCAGCATCACGCTAGAGATGCTCTCGCGTGCGTGCAGCAACGTGGTGAGCGTGGAGAAGGATCGTGACCATGCTCGCTTCATCACCCAATGTGTGCAGAAGCTAGGTGTCAGCAATCACGTGTTGATAAAGGGTGATGTGTTCCGCTTTATCAAATCGTGTCGTCGGCAGTTCGATTTCATCTTTGCCGATCCACCCTATGCGCTACCCGAACTGGCCTCTATTCCTGACCTTGTGCTCAGCAAGGGGATGATTAAAGAGGGCGGCATCTTCGTCTTCGAACATGGCAAAGACCATGACTTCTCGTCGCATCCATGCTTTGTGGAGCATCGCCATTATGGAAGTGTCAACTTCTCGCTGTTTCGTCCTGTAAGTATGACTGACGAAACAGCCCAAGAGCCGCTCGCTACATCAGCGGACTGAGCAAGCGCAACAACGATTCGCCCAATCGCTTAAAGAACGAACGATGATAGAGCTGACGCACCTGCTCTATCGGTACGCTATGTTCCTGATCTTCCAGGAACACTTGCTTGATGCGTAGGGCCATCTTCTGATCGTATATGAAGACATTCGACTCAAAATTGTTTTCAAAGCTACGAAAGTCGACATTGGCCGATCCCACAGATGCTAAGTCGTCATCGCACACCAACAGTTTGCTATGATTGAAGCCCGCTGTGTATAGCAGCACTTGCACGCCGGCATCGATTGTCTCCTTGACAAAGGATCGACTAGCCCACTCCACCAGTTTGGCATCAGCATAGCGGGGTATCATCAAGCGCACATCCACACCCGAGAGAGCTGCCGTGCGCATGGCAAAGAGGATGGGTTCGGTGGGCAGAAAGTAGGGCGTCTCAATGTAAACGTAGCGCCGCGCATTGTGGAAGATGCTCACATAGCCTTGTTCTATCTCGGGCCAAGGATCGATGGGATTGCTCGTTACCACCTGGGTCAAGCATTCGGTGTGGGGCAGTTTGAAGTCGGGATAATATTTTCGGTCAGACACGAGGCTACGGTCCACAAAGTACCAGTCCACCAAGAAGGCACGCTGAAGTCCATAAACGGCGCTACCCTGAATACGTAGCTGGGTGTCACGCCACGGTTGACGACGGGTGCCCTTGACATAGCGATCGGCTATATTCATTCCGCCAATGTATCCTATCCGGCCGTCAATGACCACAATCTTGCGGTGATTGCGGTAGTTGGCCTTACTGGTGAAAGCAGGGAAATGGACCGGCATGAAGGGCAGCACATCCACACCATGATTCTTCATACGCTCAAAGAAGTGGTCGGGCACACGCCAGCAGCCCACATCATCATAGATCACGCGCACCTCTACACCTTCCTCGGCTTTGGCAATGAGGGCATCAGAGATGAGATGACCTAAGGCGTCGTTATTAAAGATATAAAAGTCGAGATGCACATGGTGGCGTGCTTGGGCGATATCGCGGAGCAAAGCTGGGAAGAATTCGTATCCATTGATCAGCACCTGGATATCATTATTAACGAAGGGCAATGCCCAGCTCTGACGGGTAAAGAGCCCTATCAGTCGGCGATAATATTCGGGCAAGGCCAGATGGCGTTGCTCCACAAACTCGAGCATCGACCGCTTGGTGAGCTGATCCAAGCTATGCTGGGAGATGACACGTTCACGACGGATATTCTGTCCGAAGAAGATGTAGAGCACAATGCCCACCAATGGCATAAACATCAACACCAAGACCCATGCCATAGTCTTAGCGGGTTGACGGTCATCAAGCAGAATGGTCACCATGGCTCCTATGGCCAAGGATGCATAAATGACCAAAAATATCCAATGTAGATAATCCATAGTGTTTCAGATAATGTAGAGATAGGGGCACGCTATGGATGGCGATACATAGGTGTCCGGGGGTTATAAGATGTCGGTTCCTTTCTTTTTTGCCAGTTCGTTGCGGATGGTCTGCATGTCCTTAATCTCCTGCAGCAACGCCATATACTGATCGGCGTCCGCGCTGGAGATGCCTAGGAGTCGCTTCTGAAGCTCGGCGAGGTGACGTTCCACGTAGTCGGTGCGGAAGTCGATGAGCAGATGGAGCACGCTATCACGCAGTTTCTCGGTGCTTTCTTCTACCTTGAGGTTATTGAACAAGGCATACTGCGTGGCACTGACCTGCGCCGCAAGGGTGGAGATTTCGGGGTTGGGGTGATGCAAGAAATAGGTTTCGGCCACAAAGTCGGGGTCACCACTATGTTCGGCAGCTTCTTGCAGAATCTGATTGTAGACTGGGTTGTGGAACGTGAGGTTGTCACTACCTAGATCGTAAGCCACATATTGTGCCACGGTGAGATTGAGCAACTCGCCCGAGTTGGCATCCTCCACACCTTCAAGGATCACCACATGACCACTGCGGATGATGGTTTCGATGATCATCTGCTCCACCTTTGAGGTTTGCTGCATAGGCGTTGCCTCATTGATAATCTGCGCGGGAGCGGGTTTGGGAGGCTGCTGCCGACGCTCCTCGCGGTCTTTCTGCTCTCGATCGGTGTAGATATAGCGGTTCATCTGCTGGATGAGCGTATCCTCCTTGACGCCGGTACGATTGGCACACTCGCGTAGATAAGTGGCACGGATGATGGGATCCTTGATGACGGCGATGCTATGCACTATCTTGCCAATGGCTTCGGCGCGTCGGATGGGGTCGGTCTGGTTGGCCAGCAGCGCATTGATCTCAAAGACGATAAAGTCGGTCTGGTGCTCATCAAAGTAAGCTTGCAGTTGGTCCACGCTTCTGCTCTTGGCAAAATCGTCCGGATCCATCCCCTCGGGGAGGAAGAGCACCTTGACGTTCATGCGTTCGGAGAGTAGCATATCGGTGCCACGAAGGGCCGCTTTCTGCCCTGCTTCGTCACCATCGTAAACCAATGTGACGTTGGGGGTGAAGCGATGAAGCAGCTTAATCTGCGGGATGGTGAGTGCTGTTCCCGATCCTGCCACCACATTGGTGATGCCGCTCTGATGCAGACTGATCACATCGGCTTGGCCTTCGACGAGCAAGGCCTGTTCTTTCTTGCTCATCTCACGCTTGGCTAGGTTGATACCGTATAGCTCATTGGCCTTGTGATAGATCTCTGAATCGGGTGAGTTGACATACTTCATGTTCACGCCATGGGTACGACTATCCAGCACGCGCCCCGTGAAACCTACCACGCGCTCACTCATTGTGATCCAAGGGAAGATCACACGACCGGCAAATCGATCTATCAAGTCGCCATTATCGCGCTCATAACACAAACCGGTCTTGATCAGATATTCGCGCTGAAATCCTTCTTTTAGCGCTGCTTCGGACATCGCACGAGGATTCTTCAGACAGTAACCTAAGCGAAACTTGCGGATGGTATCGTCACGGAAACCTCGCGAACGGAAATATTGCATACCGATAGCACGACCATCTTCGTGATTATGAAGAATGTCTTCAAAGTATTTGGCTGCCCATTCGTTGACCAAGAAGAGCGACTCTCGCTCATTGGCTTGCTTGCGTTCCTCCTCTGTCAGTTCACGATCTTGTATCTCGATGTGGTACTTGTTGGCAAGCCAACGAAGGGCCTCGGGGTACGTTTTCTGCTCGTGCTTCATGATAAAGTTGACCACATTGCCCGATTCGCCGCATGAGAAGCACTTATAAACGCCTCTGGCGGGACTCACCGAGAACGAGGGCGTATGGTCATCGTGGAATGGACACAATCCCTTATAGCTTGCACCTCGCTTCTGCAAGGTAACAAACTCGGATACAACGTCAACGATATTCGCTGCATCCATTATCTTATCTATGGTCGCTCTATCTATCATGCGGTGCTAACTCTTTTATTCTTAAGTCGCTCTAGCTATGTTCTTAGCCTATGACTCGGCTTTCATTATCTATTTTGCAAAGATAATGTAAACGAGCGGAAAGGAAGTTTACTTCGGCTTTCCCGAGTGCAACTTATCTTATGCAAAGATAATGTAAACGAGCGGAAAGGAAGTTTACTTCAGCTTTCCCGAGTGCAACTTATCTTATGCAAAGTTAACTAATATTGCGAATAATACAAAATGCAAAGAACATAAAGTAGGCTATTCAGGCTATCCGTAGATATATTATATATAATAAGGTATAAAGCTAAGGTGCACAAAAGCCTCTAATTGTGCACATTCGGGCTGTTTTCGTGCAATTTATTTGTGCGTGCAGTAAAAAATAACTAACTTTGCACCGATTTGGCAATCCCATATTACATTTTCTGTTAGGTCGTTTTATGGGATCAAAGCCATCGAAAAGGAAATTCATTTATCCAGAATAGACAAATAATACCTTTATATTTATGAGTTTAAAGATTGTAGTACTTGCCAAGCAAGTACCTGACACAAGAAACGTAGGCAAGGATGCGATGACAGCAGAAGGCACAGTCAATCGTGCTGCCTTACCTGCAATCTTCAATCCAGAAGACTTGAACGCCCTTGAACAGGCTCTTCGTATCAAAGATCAAAATCCAGGATCAACCATCGGCGTACTCACTATGGGTCCTCCACGTGCTGGTGAGATTATCCGTCAAGGCCTCTATCGCGGTACAGACACAGGATGGCTGCTTACCGATCGTAAGTTTGCTGGCGCTGATACACTCGCTACGTCATACGCTTTGGCCACTGCCATCAAGAAGATTGGCGACGTAGATATCATCTTAGGTGGTCGTCAGGCTATCGATGGCGATACTGCACAGGTTGGACCACAGGTCGCTCAGAAGCTAGGACTGCACCAAGTGACCTACGCAGAAGAGATCTTGAAGATCGAAGACGGCAAGGCTACCATCCGTCGCCATATCGATGGCGGTGTGGAAACCGTAGTAGCTCCTCTCCCAGTACTGATTACAGTCAATGGTTCGGCTGCTCCTGCACGCCCTTGCAACGCCAAACTGGTAATGAAATACAAATATGCTACCTGTCCAATGGAGCGCAAAGGTGATGAGCCTTGGGCTAAATTGTACGAGGAACGTCCCTATCTCACATTGCCACAGTGGTCAGTGGATGATATCGACGGTGACGAGCAGCAATGCGGTCTGAATGGTTCGCCTACCAAGGTGAAGTCGGTTCAGAACATCGTATTCCAAGCAAAGGAAAGCAAACAGCTTACCGACAGCGACGCTGACGTAGAGAGCTTGGTCAAAGAATTGTTAGATGAAAAGATAATCGGATAATAGAAAACATGAACAACGTATTTGTATATTGCGAGATAGAGAATACCACTGTAGCCGAAGTGTCACAGGAGCTTCTCACAAAGGGTCGTAAACTGGCCAATGAACTTGGCGTAGACCTTTGCGCTATCGTTGCTGGAACAGGCATCAAGGGCAAGGTTGAGGACCAGATTCTTCCTTACGGCGTAGACAAACTGTATGTTTTCGATGCCGAAGGACTATTCCCCTACACATCAGCACCACACACAGACATCCTCGTTAACCTCTTCAAGGAGGAACAACCACAGGTAGCCTTGATGGGCGCAACCGTTATCGGACGTGACCTCGGACCTCGTGTGTCATCTTCATTGACCAGCGGTCTGACTGCCGATTGTACCCAATTGGAGATTGGCGACTTTGATGATAAGAAGACTGGAAAGCACTATGACAACCTGCTCTACCAGATTCGTCCAGCCTTCGGTGGTAATATCGTTGCCACAATCGTTAACCCTGAGCACCGCCCACAGATGGCAACAGTACGCTCTGGCGTGATGAAGAAGGAGCTTTACACCGGTAACGCTAAGGGAGAAGTGGTCTATCCAGATGTAGCTAAGTATGTACCAGAGGTCGACTACGTAGTGAAGGTGATCGATCGTCACGTGGAAGCTGCAAAGAACAACCTCAAAGCCGCTCCTATCGTGGTAGCCGGCGGTTACGGAATGGGCTCTAAAGAGAACTTCGACTTGCTATTCGACCTTGCCAAAGAGCTACACGGAGAGGTTGGCGCCTCACGTGCTGCAGTGGACGCAGGCTGGTGTGACCATGACCGACAGATCGGTCAGACGGGTGTAACCGTTCATCCTAAAGTGTATTTTGCATGCGGTATCTCTGGACAAATCCAGCATATAGCCGGTATGCAAGACGCTGGCATCATCATCTCGGTCAACAATGACCCAGAAGCACCTATCAATAAGATTGCCGACTACGTTATCACAGGCGATGTAGAGGTGGTTTTGCCCAAGCTCATCAAGTACTATAAACAAAACAGTAAGTAAATTCATAATCCCTCAAAAGACGCTCCCAAGCATCTAAAAGGGTATGAACAACAAAATCAAAAGAATTATGGCAAATTACTATAGCGACCATCCTGAAATCGCATTTCACCTGAACCATCCTCTCATGGAGAGAATAGTGGAGCTGAAAGAAAAAGGATATGCAGATGCTGACAAGTTTGAAGATGCGCCAGTAAACTTCAACGACGCCATCGAAAACTACAAACGCCTATTGGATATCACCGGCGACGTAGCAGCAAACATCATCGAACCCAACTCGGAGAGCGTAGACCAGGAAGGCCCACACCTCGTTGACGGTCGCATGCACTACGCTAGCAAGACATACGAAAACCTCGAAGCAACACGCCAGGCAGGCCTTTGGGGTATCTCTATGCCTCGTTGCTATGGCGGTCTGAATCTCCCCAACACCGTATTCTCTATGGCTTCAGAGGTAGTAAGTGCGGCTGACGCTGGCTTCCAAAACGTTTGGAGCCTCCAAAGCTGTATCGACACGCTCTATGAGTTCGGTAGCGAGGAACAGCGCGAGAAGTATATTCCACGCGTATGTAAAGGTGAAACCATGTCAATGGACCTCACTGAGCCTGACGCAGGTTCCGATTTGCAGCGCGTAATGCTCAAGGCCACACAGGACGAAGACGGTACATGGCGCTTGAACGGCGTGAAACGCTTCATCACTAACGGCGATTCAGACATCCACTTGGTGTTGGCGCGTTCTGAGGAAGGCACTCACGACGGCCGTGGCTTGTCAATGTTTATCTACGACAAGCGTGATGGCGGTGTGACAGTGCGTCATATTGAGAACAAACTGGGTATCCACGGTTCTCCTACTTGCGAGCTTGTGTACAAGAATGCAAAGGCTGAGCTCTGCGGAAGCACTCGTTTGGGTCTGATCAAGTACGTGATGGCGCTGATGAATGGTGCTCGTCTAGGTATCGCAGCACAGAGCGTAGGTGTAGAGCAGGAAGCTTATAACGAAGCATTGGCCTACGCTAAGGAGCGTGCACAGTTTGGCAAGAAGATCATTACGTTCCCCGCTGTATACGATATGCTTTCTCGTATGAAGGCAAAGCTCGACGCTGGTCGTTCATTATTGTATCAGACAGCTCGCTACGTGGACATCTACAAGGCTTTGGAAGATATCGCTCGTGACCGTAAGCTTACCGCTGACGAGCGCAAAGAGCTGAAGAAGTACAACCGTCTAGCCGATGCTTTCACTCCATTGGCTAAGGGTACCAACTCAGAGTATGCCAACCAGAATGCTTACGATGCTATCTCGGTACACGGCGGTTCTGGTTTCATCATGGAATACAAGTCACAACGCCTCTTCCGTGACGCCCGTATCTTCTCTATCTATGAAGGTACCACACAGCTTCAGGTAGTTGCTGCCATCCGTTACATTACCAATGGCACATACCTCAGCATCATGAAAGAGATGCTAAGCGAGGAGTACAGCGAAGACCTCTTGCCACTGAAGGAGCGCGTTATCCGCATGATCAACCTATATCAGGAATGCCTTGACAAGGTTAAGGCTGACGAGAGCCAAGAGGAGCACGACTTCCTTGGTCGCCGTCTCTATGACATGACCGCTGACATCATTGCTTCATTGCTGATTCTTCAGGACGCTACTCGCGCACCTGAGCTCTTCGACAAGAGCGCACGCGTATACGTTCGCTATGCTGAAGAGGATGCTTTCGGACATGCTACATACATCAAGAACTTCAGCGCTGAGGACCTTGACGACTTCAGAGCAGAATAATTGACCCTCATACCACGACTCTCCGTGACTTCAATAAAGGCCGAAGCCACGGAGAGTTGTCATTTTACGACCATCCACCCCACCCTATCACAACGACTTCAATCAATCCTTTCGCTTTTATGAAATCACCCATTCTCATTCTCACCGCAGCCACATTGGTATGCCTAATGGCCAGTTGCAACGGCAAGGGAAGCGCCAACACCACTCCCAACGATGCCGATGCTACCACCATCACCGGCAAATACTACACCGAAAACCCTGAAGACTCCACCAACCAAATGGGTATTGACCTTCAAGAGAAAGGCGTAGCAGCATCTATCAACATGCCCACGTTACCCTATAAGACGTGGAAACAGGAGAACGATACCACCCTCGTAGTCTACGGAACGAGCAAGGCTGACGATGGCAACATCGAAGTGGCCGACACATTCACACTTAACGCCACTGCAGGAACCATTGCACAGCATGGCACAGACATCGTCTATCGTAAGAAATAAGATCGCTATTGATCATTAGACAGTTGACCCCAATCTATCAACGGATAGGTTGGGGTCAACTCGTATATGCTATTAAGGCGTGTTCTATAGATTCCACGCACAATTATTATTGTCTTTAGACGGATAGCTCTTTGTGTCTTTTTTGTTTTTATCCGGCATCTTTTCCCTTCCTTCTTTAGTCGCATAGCCCGCTATGCTCCTTCAGAAAGATAGTGCAAACCGAACGCAATGAAGCTTGCTTCAATTGCTGAGGTGCAGCCTATCTTATCCAAAGGAAGCAAAATCAGCTCGGCTAAAATTCAAAAATACATCAAAGATAATTTTTAGAACCCGCCTTAAGAGTGGGCCAATGCTATTTGGAACGCCTCAACAGAACAAGCAATATCACGGCTGAAAGAATGAACAGGATGCCCATTGCTAACCTAAAGCTAAACTCTTCGCCGTAAACGCAGACACCAATCACCACCGCCGTGACAGGCTCTAAGGCTCCCATGATTGACGATGGCGTGCTGCCGATATTGTCAATCGAGATGTTCATGAAATAGAGACTTAACACCGTAGGAAGCAAAGCCAACTGCACGGCATTGAACCATTGCTTAGATGTATGGAGCATCTGTATGGGTTCGCCTTCCAACAAGGCAAAGATAAGGATGGCAAAGACACCAAAGAGGATGATCCAAAAGGTAAACTTCACCGGCGAATAGCCCGTATGAGTCTGGTTGACACCTATTATATAGAACGAATAGAGCAACGATGACAACATCACAAGCGACACACCCATCGTGGACAACGTGCTATCGCCACCCCGATAAAGCATTGCTATACCCACAATCGCCAAAACGATAGAGATGGTAGTGCCCCATGTCACGCGTTCATGGTAGAAAGCGACCATCAGCACGGCCGTCATGATAGGATAACAGAAGAGGATGGTGCTAGCGATACCTGCATCCATGTAGTGGAAACTGAGGTAAAGCATGGCCGAGGAAATAGAGAAGAACGTGCCCAACACGGCAAAGCGGATAGCCTGTCCCCACTTGATCTTAAAGCTTTCGCCCTTGATTAGCATCCACACCATAAACATCAGTGCAGCCAGACCATAACGATAAATCAGTACCGAGGTAGAACTGAAACCGTCTTGATATAAGCTTAATGCACCCAAAGGGTTCGTACCATAAAAGATGGCAGCCACGATGCCAGCTGCAAAACCTTTAACCTTGTTACTCATCATTGGATTTGTGTTTCGAGAAGCGTTTATTTGATGATATTATTCACACATGATTTGACATATCTGATCCTGCACCGTGCGCACTTGCCAAGCATGAATGGCGCCCTGATTGATAATGGTGAAGCAGAGGTGATGGCCATTTGATGCTGTGCAATAGCCTGCAAGCGAACTCACACTGGTCACTGTTCCGGTCTTGGCGTGTACATTGTCAGCAGCAGCAGTGCCTCGCATGCGTTTCTGCAACGTACCGTCGCGTCCAGCTATAGGCATGGTAGGGAGCAAGGCACGATAGATGGCGTTGTCCTTATAGGCCAAACGCAACAAGCGAGTGACCATCTCAGCTGACACATAGTCGTAAAGCGACAGTCCACATCCATCTGCGATATAATAGTTGGACGGATTAAGCCCCGTCTTACGTATCACCTTGTTCACCTGCTGACGAGCTTGTCGTGCACCCGCATTGCGTATTCCGGTGCTTTTAGCCATCTGATAGAACACCGATTCGGCATGAAGATTATCGCTGCGCTTCATCATCCGTGTCATCACATCGGTCAGCGCATGACGCTCATCAGCCACTAAGTGAGCACCTGAGGGCTTCAGTCCTTCTCCCACCTCGCCTTGCACACGAATGCCCGCAGCCTGTAAGCGACGACGTAGCTCACCCATAAACATATCCTTACGTTCATAGAGCAAGGGCGACATATTGGGATTGCTATCATCATCATCCCAACACCAACCCGATCCCATCGGTCGCGTGTCCTTCATCGACTTGTCTGCAAGCAGATCACCAGTAATAGCCTGGATACCCATATGCTTGAGACTGTCCACGAAGGCTTGCACATTGCGGCTGCCCAAGAGCGGATCCATTCCGCCTACGACGTAGAGCGAACCGTGAAGCACACTGTCCTCAGAGATTGTTCCTTTATAATAGAGCTTAGTGGAGAACTCATAATCGCACCCCAACTGATCGAGAGCAGAGATAGCCGTGACACATTTCATCACCGATGCAGGGCGCATACGCTGCGTCTCGTCATGCCGATACACGCACACATCGTCGTCCAGATCCCATATCATCACCCCCATGTGAGTGGTCTTGAAGATGTTTTGGTCCAGCACATTGGCCATACGGCGTCTGAGACGACTCACCCAAGGATTGGATAGGTCAGCGTCGGGCAAGACGGTTTCTTCAATCGAGTCGCTATCTGCCTGGATAGGCACTGCCACCTGCCCCGAATCCAGAGCCAAGCACTGCGCCACATGCAGACTATCGATATATACGGTCTTCTCTCTTTGTGCCATCACGGGCATCGTCACCAATGCCAACAACAGCAACAAGCATTTTCTAATCATTCTTATTCTGTTTGCTTTCCAGTATTCGTTTGCGTAGATAGTTGATAAACGTTGCCTCGTCAGCAGGCGTGAAGTCGCGCATACGACCCTCACCATAGGTCACAAGGACATACGACGGAGTAAGCAGTCTACGTGGCATAAGCCTCACCTCGGTGATCGTATCAAGCTTGATGCAAGCCTTAGAGATCTGCCAGCGACCATGACGCGTAACCAGCTGCCCATCATCAGTAAAGAGATAGTAGGTATGAAGCGCCCTATCAAGGCATCTCACCATCACACATAGCAAGACAAAACCCAAGCCTACCAAGGGTAACGATTTATACCAGAAACAATAAAGGATGGCAAAGGCAAGCAAGAGGATACCCGAGAGCTCACCGATGGTGATGCGATGCTGAAAGGTACGAGCCATAATGATTGCAAAATTACAAAAAACTTACGTTATATTCGACCATCTGCTAATTAATTATTATTTTTGCATTCGAAAACCGTGGCAATGCTACTCATCTACATTACCACACAATCCAAGTATTGAAGATGACTTACAAATACGACTTTCTGATTATCGGTGCTGGTGTTGCCGGTATGAGTTATGCCCTAAAAGTGGCTAGAGCGCACAAGGGCAAAATCTGTATGATATGCAAAACCGCGCTTGACGAGGCTAACACATCATTCGCACAAGGAGGTGTAGCCTCTGTAACCAACCTTGAGGTGGACGACTTTGACAAGCACATCAAGGACACCATGATTGCTGGCGACTACATCTCTGACCCCGACGCCGTCAAGCAAGTGGTGGAGAACGCACCTGATCAGATCAAGGAACTGGTCAATTGGGGTACCAACTTTGACAAGCAAGACAATGGCTCATTTGACCTGCACCGCGAAGGCGGCCACTCTGAGTTCCGCATCTTGCACCATGCTGACGATACGGGAGCCGAGATTCAGCGAGCGCTGATGGCTGCCGTGCGTGCCAACCCTAACATTGACATCAAGGAGAACCACTTTGCCGTGGAGATTATCACCCAGCACCACCTTGGCATAGAGGTGACACGACGCACACCGGACATCGAATGCTATGGTGCATACGTGCTCAATCCTGACACCGAGAAGGTGGACACCTACCTCAGCAAGGTGACGCTGATGTGCACTGGCGGCTGCGGTGCAGTGTACCAGACCACCACTAACCCCATCATCGCTACGGGTGACGGCGAAGCAATGGTCTATCGTGCTAAAGGGACGGTCAAGGACATGGAGTTTGTGCAGTTTCACCCCACCTCACTCTACCACCCCGGCGAGACCCATCCCGCCTTCCTCATCACCGAAGCCATGCGCGGATATGGTGGCATCTTGAAGCTACCTACAGGCGAAACGTTCATGGAAAAATATGACGAGCGCCTCTCCTTGGCACCACGTGACATCGTGGCACGCGCCATCGATAAGGAGATGAAGATTCATGGTCTCACACATGTATGCCTGGACGTGACCCACAAGGATCCACAACAGACCAAGCACCACTTCCCCAACATCTACCACAAGTGTCTCTCGATAGGCATCGACATCACCAAGGAGATGATTCCCGTACGCCCAGCAGCCCATTACATGTGCGGCGGCATCAAGGTGGATCTCAACGGTGAGAGTTCGATCCATCGTCTCTATGCCATCGGCGAATGCTCGTGCACCGGTCTGCATGGCGGCAACCGCTTGGCAAGCAACTCGCTCATCGAAGCTGTGGTCTATGCCGATGCCGCAGCCAAACACAGTCTCAGCGTAGCAGATGAATATGCGTTCAACGAGCAAGTGCCCGAATGGGACGACGAAGGCACCATGACCAATGAGGAAAAGGTGCTGATCACCCAAAGCGTCAAGGAGGTGGGTGAGATCATGTCCAACTATGTGGGCATTGTCCGTTCCGACCTGCGCCTCAAACGCGCCTGGGATCGTCTCGACCTGCTCTACGAAGAGACCGAAGCGCTCTTCAAGCGTGTCAAGGCTACCCGCGACATCTGCGAGCTTCGCAACATGATCAACGTGGGCTATCTCATCACCCGACAGGCTATCGAGCGCAAGGAGAGCCGCGGTCTGCACTTCACCATCGACTATCCCGTGCACGCTTACGACAATCAGAAGTAACCGTAAGGCCGCTGCTGAAAGCTAGTGACATAATTTCAATCCGTGCGCCAAACCATAAGCGCACACTTATAATCATCCTAATATTCATAGACCAATATGACCATCAACCGACACATCCTCATCGCTGCGCTCCTAGGTCTGTCCTTACAGACCATGGCACAAGCCACCAAGGACGGCGGCATCAGCACCGCCATGCTGCAGCAAATAGAGAAGAATGGCACAGCACCATCTGATCAAGCTATTGCCAATGCCATTCAGACCAACAGTATCGATAATTTGGCCAAGAACTTCAAGCGCCAAGGAGCGATAGACACCTACTTCAGCGTGGAGACACCTAAGCAGAGCATACACAATCAGAAAAGCAGCGGACGCTGTTGGCTCTTCTCTGGCCTCAACATGCTGCGTGCCAAGTTTGCCCGTAAGCACAACGACAGCTTGCGCGTAGAGTACTCTCAGGTGTATCTATCATTCTATGACCAGCTAGAGAAAGCCAACCTCATGCTCCAGGGCGTTATCGACTGCGCCAACAAGCCCATCGATGACGAGCGCGTACAGTTCTTCTTCAAGAGCCCTATCGGTGATGGTGGCACGTTCTGCGGTGTGGCTGACCTTGCCGAAAAGTATGGTTTGGTTCCTATGGAAGCCATGCCCGAGAGCTACTCAGCCGAGAACACCAGCCGCATGGCACGCATCATCAGCTCTAAGCTCAGAGAGTATGGTCTAGAGCTACGCAAGATGGTAGCCGATAAGAAGAGCGCTAAGGTCATCAACGCCCGTAAGACCGAGATGCTTGGCACGATCTACCACATCCTCACCCTCTCGCTGGGCACACCGGTAAAGCAGTTTACCTATGCCTTCAAGGACGCTAGCGGACGCGAAGTGGGCAAGCCTAAGACCTATACTCCTAAGGAGTTTTATGATGCCACGGTGGGCGGACCTCTCAACGGCACCTTTATCATGGCTATGAACGACCCCCGTCGTCCTTACTATAAGACCTTTGAGGTAGAGTATGACCGCCACACATACGATGGTCACAACTGGGTGTACCTCAATCTGCCTATGGATGAGATTGCCAAGCTAGCCATTGCATCGCTCAAGGACAGCACCAAGATGTATTCGAGCTACGACGTTGGCAAGCAGCTAGACCGCTCACGTGGTTATCTAGCGTTAGACAACTATGATTATGGCACGCTCTTTGGCACCACCTTCCCTATGAACAAAGCCGACCGTATCAGCACCTTTGATAGCGGTTCGACCCACGCCATGACGCTCAGCGCAGTGGATCTGGATGAGCAAGGCAATCCTAAGAAGTGGAAGGTAGAGAACAGCTGGGGTCCTACCAATGGTCAGGCAGGATGCATGATTATGACCAACGACTGGTTTAACGAGTATATGTTCCGCCTCGTAGTGGACAAGAAATATTGCTCTGATGCTATTATCAAGGCAGCACAGCAGAAGCCTACGATGGTGATGCCTGAAGATCCGCTCTTCCAAGAAGATTTTTAAGCGAGCGATTACCTCTTCTTCAATCGCCCATACCGCGCCCTTTCTCGGGACAAGGTATGGGCGATTGTTGTTTATGGCGTGTTCTATCAGTTCTGCGCACTATTAGATTTGTGTTTTAGACAGTCTGCTCTTTCTGTCTTTTTGGGGGTTATCCATCAAAGGCAATTTACAGAACCAGCCTTGTTTCCGTCTCTCACAAGTTGCCGCACCCTTTCTTCCCTATTCACTTAGAAGTGATTTCACATAGCGATTCATATCCTTTCATATGACAGTCCAGTCCCTTTCGCATGACGTTCCACGTTCTTTCGCATAGCGTTCTATGTTCTTTCGCATGGCAGAAGAGGCTCTTTCCTTTAGTTTTCTATTACGTCTTGAAAGCCGAGAGTAGAGGTTCAAGGACGAAAATCAATTTATTTTCTCTGAAAAATTAAATTGATTTCTTCTAGAAAATAATTTATTTTTCATTCTGACAGCAGCTCCGCCACCTCGTCTTCTAGCTCATTTGCTAATGTCAAATCATTGCTTTTGGCTTGCTATAGAAGACACCGAGACATCGAAAAGCGGGCCCAATGGATCGTTTCCGTTTCCATTGAGCCCGCTATGATGATTGCCCTTCTGTCATCTGTCTGAAGCTTTAGGCTGCAAGCAGTGGCTTTATCAGCCTGCAAGAGTCAGACTAGGATGACCTTAAGGCGTCAGAGATGCATGCTAGTCTTATTTGACAAACTTGGTTGTCATTCCGCCATTAGTTGCCTTGAGGATGTTGACACCATGTACGGCGTGCTGCATTGCCTCGTTAGCATTGTTATATTCGCCCACCAAGATGCCGTTAGCCGTATAGAGCTTCACCTTTCCGTCGATGTTATGCACGGTGGCAATGCCTGTCACTACGGTTGATAGCTTCAAGCTATAGAGGTTGTAGGTCAGTGTGGCATTGTCCGTCACGCAGTTGGTAGGACCTTCCACCTTCACGATAAAGTAGTGAGGAGCGGTAGCTAGGCAGTCGAGCGAAGCCGTAGCTGCAGCTTTCTCGCCAGTCAGATCGTTACCTGTAGCAAGCAAGGTGCTATTGGTTCCCAAGGTGTCAGCATCTGCAATGTAGAGCAAAGTCTTCATCTGAGCAAGCGCTTCGTCGGTGAGATTGGTTGCATCCTCAGCCTTCATGCTATACTCTAGCTCAGCGTTGACCGTCATTCCTTCAGCAATCGTGAATGCTGGAGATACGATCACACCAGGCAATTCCTTTGAAGGATTACCAGCGTTGAAGATGGTCTGGGTTGCGGTAAGAGCTTCTTCAGAGCTATTTTCTTCCCATTGTACAAACTGTGTAGATGGATCATAGAAGTAGAAATCAGCGAAGTGAGTCTCATACGAATCCAATACAGGAGCGGTCTTGCTGGCATCATACACTTGGATATTGTCCAGATAGAGCACACCGTAAGGCGTTGTTGAAGTACACTTCACACCGATATAATACTTACCATCTTCAGGAACGGTAAACGTTTGTTCCACGCGCTTATATCGCTTGTCGTATGCAAGCACATCCTCCGGACTGGTATAGAGCGTCTGAGTCATTGCCTCGGCTGTGGGCTCAGTACCAAGATAGAGGGCAAAGTTTTGCGGATACAGGCTTTGTGTCTTACCATTGAGGTAGGTGCGGTAGAAGAACGAGAGGTCATAAGTGCCTGCAGGAATCTCGATGCAACCCGAGAATGCCCAGTCGCCATCAGCGTTTTCGGCTTTCTTATGGTGTGAGATAGCACCCGTTCCGTTATAGGCTGCGCTAGAAGAGCTATACGTTCCGGTCTGCCATGTGCCTTCGAGGGTCCACTGTGCTTGCTGTTCCTCTGAGTCAAAGTCGGCTGTGTAAGGAAGCGTAGCATTGGCATAGCTATTGAATGAAGGCAGAGACAATATGTTGTTGTTCAGCTCGGTCTCATCTGCAGTGGCTACGCTAACCACAGAGGTGTAACATCCAGCTGCGCTGACATCCACATCATCGAAGGTGTAAGATACGGTATCACCTGGCAAAATCTCCTGTTGATACTCACCAGTAACATCGTCTAAGGCCGTGCCATCTAGTGCGGTAGATAGCGTGAGCTTCACGTTGGATATGGTCTTAGAGCCGTGGTTGGCCACCTTCACGGTGACTTGGTTCACTGTGTTGTTATATCCGCTCTTGGCAGTCTGCTCTGCTGATACCACAGCGAGGTCGGTATTCTCACCTAGGAACACCTTGTCCAGCACTACGTCATGGCCTGTTCCGGTGTTGAGGAACTCTATCTGGTAGCGTCCTGCAGCTGGTAAGGTCACGAGCAAGTAGCCTTGACGATAATTGCCTTGGTTCTCATCAGTGATCTCATTGGTACATGTGGCAACGAGCGCGTCGGCATTAAGGTCTCTCACACTAGCGGTGAGGTAGGTCACATCAGTAGCTTCGGTGGCCTTCATGCGTGTGGTGTAATAGTAAGAGAGGCTCACCGTGCTTGGCTCAGATACTGCGATCTCAGGCGAACGGAGCACTGCATTGTGCTCAGCGCCGGCTACGCTAGACATGTAAGCGGCATTCTCACCATCCATAGCCCAGTTGACGTTGCCCACTTTGGCTGTTCCGATGGTCCAGCAAAGGGCGTTGTCGCTCAGGTTCTGTGCTGTCCAGCTCTTGTTATCCTCCTCTGATTCGAAGCCATAGCTATAAGGCAGCGTGGCGCGGTCATACGCATAGACATTGACGGTGGTGGTATCGTTGGACACATCGGCATCGTCTTCTAGGTCAGTGTACACCTTTACCACATGATCACCAGCGGTTAGGTTCACGCCATGTACGGCTTCTGATTCGTCTTGCTGGCCCATTGTCCAATCGACGGTGGCTCCGGCTTCGATGCTTGGAATCACATCTGCATCCACCTCTTCGCCATCTACGCTGACCTTAACAGGCACATTCTCCACTGCTTGCTCCCCGTTGTTCTTCACCTTTATGCATAAAGGATGTGCTTCGCCAGCTGTTAGAGCCGACTCAAGGGCTACGCTGGATACCTGAACATCGCTAGGAACGGCCTTGCTGAGGGCAAGTGTGTTGATCACAAATGGTCCGACATAAGTGGCGCCAGGCTTCAATCCCAGCTTATATTTGCCATCGGCAGGCACCTTAAGACTCACTTTGCCATCCGCTGCGTCCGTGCTTGCAGGCAGCGTGACGTCAGTTGAGGTTGCTTCACCAGTGGCATAATCGGTCAGAACAAGCGTCAGAGGCACGTCGGTACCCGATGTATAGTTGAACACAAGGTTCATTTTGCCTTCCTCTAGGTCAAACCATTGACCCTCCAAGACGCTTTCCTTGGCGCAGAGCTTGTAGGTCCAAGTGAGCTTTTCGCCCGTTGCGTCAGGCATAGACCACCATCCTGTATAGTTGCGACCAGATTTCTTATGGTATGTATAAGTCCATCCTGCAGTGCAGTTGTCCGAGTTCATCTCATACGGCAAGCTGAAGACGTTATCTATCTTGACATCTACGGCAAGCGTGTCGTTTTCGTGCACATCATCATTATCGGCCGTAATCCATACCTTGAGCGCATTGCTGGTACCTGCAACAAGGGCGGCAGGTGTCTGGAAGGTATAAGTAAGCGTGTCACCCGTGGCGCAAGTGAGGTCCGATAGCGTCTCGGTCACAGGCTCACCGCCATTCAAGCTATATGAAGCAGTGGTAGCGCTGTTGGGCATTGCTGCATTGGTAAACTTGAAAGAGACCTGTTGCGAAGTCTCAGGACCAGCCACAGGAGAGAGCAATTCGGACACGACGAGGTCAGATTCGGTACCCGATGACACCTTCACATCGTCTATCCAAGTACGGTTCTTAAGGTAGGCTGACCCGGTAGTAGCATTGCCATAGTCGCGGAAAGCGATATATATGGTCTTGCCAGCAAACTGCTCCAAGCTATACGCACGTTTACGCCAGTTGGTCTCCCCGTATGGTACAAAGTCGGAAAGGACTTCGGTGAAGTCGGCAGCATCAGTACCCGTGGTAGACACAAGCACTGCAAAGTGGATACGATCACTCTCAGATGCTACCGCATCATTGAACACCGGAGCATGCGCCAGCATAAAAGAAAGCACGTCACCCGACTGCACCGTTACTGCGGGAGAGATGAGCCAAGAGTCGGGTTGCACCCCCGCGCTGGTGGTTTTGCCCGATGACACCATCATAGCGTAGGTTCCGCCATGCGTGTAACCGCTTCTATACTTGAGCGGGTCAGACGTGTAAGTCACCTGTTCCCACTTGAACCCGTTGCTTGCATCATCACTTGACGCACGCATTGTCCACCCTTCGGGCGGAACGTCTGAGCCTTCAAAGCCTTCGTTAAGCGTAGGACTTTGGGCTTGAACCGACAGCGCCGCACAGCAGAGCGACACTAACGGGAGTAACCTTTTGTTCATAAGCATTCACTTAGTTGTTAATATATCTGTGTATCTGTACGTTTTTTACATTGTTCTAGCCACCTTCTTACCATTCACAATGACGATGCCGCGCTGGTTTTTAGAGGCCTGACGACCATCAAGGGTGTACGTCTTGTTGTCTGCGAATGGCGTGGTGAGGATGCTTCCGATATGGGTCAGCTCGTCTTCACCTATGGCAACGATTTGGCTAAAGCGTCCCCAGTCGGTCTGAGCCTTATACGATTCGACGAGTGTAGCGGGCACATGGAGTGTGGCTTTAGCACATGCGGCATCAAGGAAGCTCTCTCCTCCGCTGACCATAGAGGGTGCGGTGAGGTAGACGTCGGCCAGTTGGGGTGCCGTGGTGGTGCTCTTATAACGAGCGAAACAATCTGCGCCGATACTGGTAACGCCACTTCCGAGGACGATGCGCTTTAGATTCATATCGTTATAGAAGCACTTTTCCGGTAAGGCGGTGACGCCATCAGGAATCGTTATGTCCTCAAGGGCTAGGCATTGGGCAAAAGCTGATGGCTCAATCACCTCAAGATTGGTAGGTAGCACGATGCTCTTGATAGCGGTGTTGCCTTGCAATGCACATTCACAGATGGCGGTCAGACCATCGTGTAGCGTCACCTTGGATAGCTTGGTGGTAAGCGCAAGCACATAAGGAGATAGTTGGCTGACACCTTGGGGAAGTTCAAACTCTGCTATAGACGTACCCATCAACGCAGCCTTACCCAACCATGTAAGGGCCGAGGGCATATTGATCTGCTTCAGCGAAGAGCAGTTGGAAAAGCCATAATCGCCTATCGTCTCCACCGATTCGGGCAGCGTGACAGCCGAAAGAGCCGTGCAGCCATAGAAAGCGCCGTTTGGAATGGTTGTCAAACCATCCGGTAGCTCCACCGATGCAAGGTTAGTGCAACCCGAGAACGTGTACTGACCCAGATCCGTCACAGTGGCGGGGATGCTTACGGCGTACAGATTGGCACACTGAAAGAACGCTTGATTGTGTAGCGCGGTGACCGTATAGGTCTTGCCATCATTGGTTACGCGAGCCGGAATGGTCACATCGCCCTCATAGGCGCCATTGTTGTAGACCACTTCCACAGTCAGTTCGTCTTCAGAAAGGATACCATAGCTAATGCCATCAACCTCAAAATCGGTTGCAGCAACAGCAAAAAGGCTCATCATTAGAGCCATCGTGAGAAAAAGAAACTTTTTCATTGCCTTATTATTAATACGTTTTATGATTGTTATCTATCCTACGTTAACCTTATAGTAGATTTGATTTTCCTAACACATTCCTATCTACCAACAGCCTTAAAAGTTGTCTTGCAAATAACCAGCAAAGTTTTATTTCACCTATTAATCTATTCTATTGAGCTCTACAAAAGTAATAAATTCGTACTGAGAAAACAAGTATTTGCGCCCTTAATGTACTATATTACCGACAAAACCGCCAATATAGGATATTTTAAGAGACCGTGTCATGCTGCAATGGAATAATTGTTTCATCATCAACCCAACGCCTTTACCGATTGATATCGTAGGAAATCGATTATCGAAGCTACCACATAGCATCTTAGTAGAGCTTTTCTCAGCATTCATTCCACGCTTAAAGAAGACAAAGACCGAACTCCATTAAGACAAAGACTAAACCCCATTAAGACTACGGCCGAACTCCATTAAAACAAAGGCTGAATTCCATTATTTAGGAATTCAGCCTTATATAGATTATCTAATCTTCGTTTTAGATCACTTCACGGTCACCTTATGTCCATTGATGATATACACACCTTGGTGCAAACGCTTCACGTTGGTGAGATCTTTGCCCACGAGTTTACCATCAAGGGTATAGACATCGAAGGGTTGTCCCTTAGTCAAAGCCTTGAGTTCGTCAATCGATGTAGATACGAATGTGGCGATAACAGGTACCGACTCGCCATCCGTATAGACGGCAGACACGGCATATGTGCTCTTGTCACCTTGTCCGGCAGCATCCGTGTACTTCAGTGTAGCACCATCAACGGTTGCAATCACCTTACCATCACGATAGATGTTATATCCTGTGAGCGTTCCGGCTCCTGCCACGAAGGTCACGTCATCGATACCGAGCATGTATCCGCCTTCGGTTGTAACGTGATGGATGGCAAAGTAAGTAGCACCTTCAGGCACATCGAATGACACCTCAGTCCAGTTTCCACTCTCGATGGTCACAGTCTTAACGAGGCTAAAGTCGTCAGGATCGGTACCTGTAGTAGAATAGAGCAGTTCAATTGTCTCAGGATAACTGTTCTGCGAATCAGCTTGATTGAGGGCGTAGAAGCTAACGGTCTGTTCCTCTCCGGATAGTGAAGGACTAACGAGCCAGTTGTCAGCATCGACGAATTCTTCATCCAGCACGCTATATACAGCGATGGCATACTTATCACCTGAGTGTGGCGTCATCTCAGGATTGGTTTCCAAGAGGTCGCTTGAGACAGCGTTAGGTTCGAAGATTTCGAAGGCGAAAGGTTCACCTTGATGACCATATTCGTACTCGTTGAACAAGAGGCCGCATTGTCCCTTATCACCATCAACGGTGGTCCAACCGCCAAATCCTTCTGTGCTCCAAGTGTCATAGCTATCAAATCCATCCGTAACCTGGCTGGTCTCGACAGCAGGCGCTTTCCAATCGATATCCACCGCACCTGATTCGTTAACGGCTGCGGTAACCACTGCAGGTGCTGGTTTGCTAGAACTGATAAGGCTCACCGATGCAGTGGCCTTGTTGTTGTCTTGGTTCAAGTCTTGACTATAAACCACCTCAACGGTGAGGTCAGCCACCGAAGCCTCATTGAAGACGCTTGTAGCATAGTCGAAATCGAAGCTAGCAGAAGCCATTGGGTCAAGTGGCTCAGTCACATCCTTGGTTTCCACCACCTCATTGCCATCGAGCAGACGCACGCTATAGCCTGTTGCGGTGTTCTCGCCATAGTTGGTCACCTTGGCGCTAACCTTACCCGTCTGTCCCTTCTTGAGCGATTCGGGAGCCGTCATCGTCACTGCGAGGTCGTGAGCGAGGACGTCACGCACCTGAATGTTATCCACAAAGAGGTAGCCAGAGCCTTTACCCATGAAGCGAACGATGATGTAAGGTTCATTCTTGTAAGCGTTCAGATCCACTGTTTCGGTCTGCCATGCACTTGCTTCTTCCGCTTCGGCAAAGCTGATGGTCTTCAAATCATCCACCTCACCATTGCTCTTCTGTATCTGAACCGTGATGGTGCCATGTGCGTAGGCATCAGATTGAGCACTGAAATAGAGTTTCAGGTTAGATGCTCCAGCTGGTGCAATCTTACCACTGGCCATAAACGACTCGTCACCACAGCCGTCAAACACAGCTGCTCCAGGCTCTCCTTCTGCCGAAGGCACATCGCTATTGACATACCAAGAGGACGAACCGCTTACGTTAATCCACCATAAGCCATAGTTGGCATAAGCGTTATCGAATGGCTCATAGAATGGAATAGGATAAGCTTCACCCACCACGATGGTGTTTGCAGTGCCAAATGCGCCATAGCCCTTTTCATTTTGAGGTTGCACATAGATACTCAGCATCTTCTGTTCACCCTCGTTTGTGTTGGTGTTGATTGAGGTATGATCTACACCTTTTACGTTGTCGAGCTGGTTACCATACTCATATCCGAAGAAGTCATCATAGTAGATGTAATCATAAAGGTTGTAAGACATCTTGGCTGGATCGACATATCCGCCATTCTTACCTTGGGTCACAGCTTGCCAAGACACATCGATTGATGTACCATTGTCCACCACCTTGATGCTCTTGCTATCCAGTGCGGCAGGCACGTCACATCCCACGAAGGCTTGTTGCACGCCAGATTCGCGTCCGTTACCATTCTCGTTGTATACCACAACCTTGTATCCGTACGTTCCATCGGTCGCCACCTTATTCAAGAAAGAGGCATTTCCGCCAGGTGTAAGACTACCATACAACGTAGACACGAGCGTATCATTGCGGAAGAGTTGGGCTTTGGTGATTTTAGTCAGCGCTTCTCCAGCGATAGTCTTGGTAGGAAGCGTGCAGCTCACCGTAGCGCTGAGGTCACCATTAGCCGTAGGAGTGACCTTGACCTGGGTAGCCGAATCGGGTGCGGCAAGGCTTGCGCCAGCACTCACTTTCAGTCGGAAGAGCAACAGATTGAACATATCTGGGTCACTAATAGCGTGGAAAGCTACCTTGACATTTTGGTTCTTTGTAGGAGTGATAGTGGCGCTATACTCCTTCTTCTCAGTCAGTTCGGTAGCGGGGAGAAGCGTTTCCGTGTAAGCCGTAGGATCATCCCCTTCACCACATTTGACCTCTAGTCTTTCGGCATATTGCTCGATGGTGTTAGAAGCAACAAACGAAACGGTGTACTCCTTACCTGCTTCTAGCTTGAGAGGAGGAGAGAGCAACCAGTCGTCACCGCTGTTTTGACCATTATATACATAGTAAGCACAATGCTGATCGGGATGATATCCCCATGTGCTACCGTCGTTGTTGGCATCGATAGTGGTAAGAAGATCGAGTGACGACTCATCTTCAAACTTGTTATCATAAGGCGGAGCGATAGCAGGACCTATCACCACCTTGCCGCTGATAGCCTCGCCGCTAGCCTTGTCACCATTCACTGCCGTCACGCCGTAGGTGTAAGGAGTGAGCACATCAGCCTTTAGTGTCTCGCTAAACGATGTCTCGGTGATGCCAGTTGCCACCTGCTTGCCGTCAGGATAGCGTGTCACGTTATAAGTAAGGTCACCTAGGTATCCCTCACCAAACCCTTCTGTGGGTGCGGTCCATGAGAGATGCACCTCTCCCGTGCTACTATTGGCCGTGATGGTAAGGTTGTCCACGGATAATGGTTCGTCATAACCGATATACTGACTGGTCTTAGTCAGCGGACTGCTACCCACCTCATTGGATGTCACCACAGCGAAGGTGTGTGTGCCGCTAGCGTTCACAGTCACTGGTTCGCTAACCTTTGCGCCAGCCGTGGTGCTGCCCGAAGCCACCGTCTCGTCATCTACGGTGATGGTGTAGGACAATGCTCCAGTCAGATTATCGCCTGCGAAGGTGGTGGTAGGAGCGGTGAAGCTCACCGTACCCGTCAGTGATGCACCCTCAAACGAGAGGTCGATGCCATCCACTGCAGCAGGAGCGTCGTCCTCAGCCAATGGTTTAGGAATGACAAGGCCATAGATCTGTTCCTGTCCAGGGAACGAAGCCACTTCCTGTGCCTGACCGCTGGTCAAGTCGACGGTATAGAGTGCCGAGTAATTGGTGCTTGTGATAGCTGCCCAATAGAAGATATCGGTCTTGTAATCGATCTCTCCGCTCTGTCCGAACACCTCATTCGAACTGCTCACCAGCGACAGTCCGGTAGCGCCGACGCGTGTCTCTTGACCTGTAGCAGGATTGATCTTATAGAGATTACCATCAGCCGACACACCATAAAGGATGTGATCGCTGGTGATACCCAAAGCCATATACCATTGTGACAAGCTACCTATCGTGGTACGCGTCATGGTGTTATAGTCGATCACACCTAGCTCGTAACCTGTAGCTGTGGCATTGTAAAACTCGCCATAGACCATGCCATCATCTGCCGTAGCGGTCTCGGTGGCTATCAATGACAGATCATCAATGGGGTCTACGGAGAGCAACTCACCTGTTTCGGCATCAAAACTGCAATGCGTGATATACACGTCATCACCATTTGAGAACCAGTTTACCTCATGATACACGCCATTGACGAGTGCTGCACCACCATTGGCTGCCAAGTCATCATTGAGCCACAATGCGGAGGGATCGATCTCGCTGCTTGCCGTGAAACTATAAAGTCCACGTCTCAGGTCGTCCCACAACTCTGAATAGACCACGTTGCCCCAAAGCTCACGTCCGGTTGGGGTTTGCAACAAAGGCACCTTGGTTGTTGCCTTGGCTGGGTTGACATGCACCGTGTTGGCACGCTGAAGCACACTTTGCTGTCCCGTGGCACCCAAGGTCTTGTTCTTCACTGCGCAAAGAGCGGGATACTGCTTCTCAAAAGCGCGATACCTTGCCACCCGTTGGAAAGGTTTCAGCTTTTCCTTAGTCACATGCTTGGCTGTGACACTGGGTATGCTCAGACCATGCTGCACCACTCCGGCTTGTACAGCACAAGCGGAAAGCATCGTCAGACATACACATAGAATGTTCTTTCGTTTCATAATCATATATGGTTTTTGATCTATCTGTCTTTTTACCTTAATCGATATACATGCTAATACATTCGAGGTACTCAGGCATAGGTTTTGTTTATGCAAATATAAGAAATATCTACCATTAATCGGAACAATCCACCCAATAATCTATCACTTTGCATAGCAAAATCCCAACATTGTATAATTATGTCATCGATTATCATCTTTTAAGCATTATTGTGTTACGTTTAGCATAGCCGTTCCGCAGCCATCAGATTCCGATTCTTGTCCTCGAACGTATCAGAAGCTATGCTTTGAGACTACACAAGCGCCACTAATAGCACATCATACCTCCTCTTTGACAATCCCACGGAGGCGGTTTCAGGACAAGAAATAATTTATTTTTTGATAGGAATTAATTTATTTTTCTGACAAAAACAATTTAATTTCTATTCCCTTTCTTATGCTTTTCTTATATAAGGCCTATCGAAACTAAAGATAATTTCATATCTTTGCATAAGATAAGCTGCACTCGGGAAATTGGAAACAAGCTTCCTTTCCACTCGTTTGCATTATCTTTGCAAATACAAAAGCACTTACATAAAAGACCTACAAATATGAAACGAGCCTATTTACCCATTTTGTTCAGCCTCTTGATGAGTTGGTTTTCGTTCACAGCAAAAGCACAAACTGATCACACACAGTTTGCCATTGAGGAAAGTATGTTCCTATATGAGAAGGCATCGTTCCCTTCCTGTCATGCCTCCACCATCCTTGAGACACAGAAAGGCACATTGCTCGCAGCCTATTTTGGTGGCAAATATGAAGGCAGCCCCGACGTGAAGATTTGGCTCTCACGACGTAACAAGGGTAGCAAGACGTGGCAACAAGAGATGGTAGCGGATGGTCAAGGCACGGCGTGCTACAATCCGGTGCTCACGCAGCTACCCGATGGCACCATCATCTTGTTTTATAAGATAGGTAAGAACGTGCAAGCATGGACTGGTTGGTACAAGACATCCACGGACGATGGCCTCACATGGACTGAACCTCACGCCCTACCACACGGATTCCTAGGTCCTATCAAGGACAAACCTATCCTTGCCGACAACTATCTGCTGTGTCCTTCAAGCAAGGAAAAGGATCATTGGCGCGTCCACTTCGAGCTGCTCAATCTCTCAACCCACCAGTGGAGCTATGTAGGACCGCTCCAGGCAGAACAATCCATCCCCACGATGGATCGCCCAGATGGTGCGCCCCAACCCATCATCTGCATCCAGCCCACCATCGTCACCCTACCCGATGGCACGCTGCAAGCGCTCTGCCGCACTAAGAACAGCGCCTTAGCCACCACATATAGTGCTGACAAGGGACACAGTTGGACTCCCGTGACACTCACCGATATCCCCAACAACAATTCGGGCGTGGACGCCGTCACTCTTCACGATGGTCGTCACGTTCTGATCTACAACGACATTGCTGCCAAAGATGGTGAGGATATGGCTGCACGCAACCGCCTATCGCTGGCGCTCTTCTCACCTGACATGACGCAGATGCTACAGACCTTCACGCTGGAAGATACCCCCGAGGGCGAATATAGCTATCCCGCCATCGTCGAGGCAGCTGACCACTCGTTGCTGATCACCTACACCTGGCACCGAGAGAAGATTGCCTTCCGTCGCATCAGTATTCATTAATCATTGGCTTATGAAACATTCCATCACTTATGCATCGTGGGTTGCCACGATAGCTACGGGGTTCTGCCTTTTCTGCACCGTAGGATGCGTCAAGCAGAAGACCACACCCGCCACTGCATCTGAAGCCGATTCGCTAAAAGAGCCTACCTTTCAGTCCACCGACACCACACTCACTGAGCCCACATCTAGCCTCGAAGAGCAACTAGACGCGATCACCAGGGCTGACGACCCGAGATCTAAAGAAACACACGTCAGCAGCTATTATGACAGAGGATATAAGCAGGGATACAATGACGGATTCGAAGACGGCGTGGAAAACACGCGTTTCGAATCCTTTGACGATGCGTGCGATGTGACCACACACAGCAAGGCTATTGATTATAAGAATGGGTATCAGGAAGGGTACGACGTGGGATACGATGACGGATTTGCCGATAGCGACTTCACGCCGGACGACGACTTTGAGGAGTAAGGGCAAGAGTTAGTTGTCCTTATCCAGTCGGCCACGCCAAAGATACTTGCGTGTCTCATGCACAAGGATGCCATTGAGGAAGAGCAGCGAGAGGAGGTTAGGTATCGCCATGAGCGCATTCATACAGTCGGCAGCGTTCCACACGATCTCTAGGTTGGCTATGCTTCCCACAAACACTGCCACGATGTACACACCACGGTAGGCGTGCATCCATCGCTTGCCTTTGAGATACTCCACAGCACGTTCGCCATAATAGCTCCAACCGAGGATGGTGCTGAAGGCAAACGTCAATAGGCTGACCGTCAAAACGGGTGCGCCGACATAGGGAATCTTACCAAAAGCCAACTTGGTGAGCTGTGCGCCATCGCTTGACGACACATCAGGATAGGCTATAATGGTACTCACAATCACCAGACCTGTAATGGCACAGATCACCACCGTATCCCAGAACGTACCCGTTGATGACACCAACGCCTGGCGCACAGGGTTGCGTGTCTGAGCTGCAGCAGCCACGATAGGCGCCGAACCTAGACCCGACTCATTGGAGAACAAACCGCGAGCTATACCATAACGGGCAGCCATCATCACCGTAGTGCCAGCGAAGCCACCACCTGCAGCACGCGCACTGAATGCTGAAGAGAAGATCTCATGCACCGCCTGACCTAGGTAAGCATGATTGACACAAAGGATATACACACAACCTATCACATAGAACAATGCCATGAACGGCACCAACGCACCACACACCTTAGCGATGCTCTTCACACCACCAAGGATCACGGCTGCCGTAAGAAGGCATAACACACCTCCCGAGACATAAGGTGAGATGTCTGTGGTGCTATGCACCAAGGTAGAGATGGCATTGGCTTGCACCGTACAACCGATTCCGAGCGAGGCAATAGCCGTAAACACGGCAAACAACACGGCAAGCGTCTTCCATCCCAAGCCACGTTCAAGGGCATACATCGGACCGCCAAGCATCTTTCCATCGGGTGTCTTGACACGATACTTGATAGCTAGTAGACCCTCGGCATACTTGGTTGCAATGCCAAACACACCCGTGAGCCAGCACCATAGCACCGCACCGGGACCTCCTAGCGCCACCGCCGTAGCCACACCGATGATGTTTCCCGTACCAATAGTAGCTGCCAGCGCCGTAGCCAAGGCTGCAAACTGTGACACATCGCCCTTAGAGTCCTTGTCACGCTGGACCGACAGGCGGATGGCGGTAAAAATCTTGCGTTGCGGAAAACGTAAGCGGATGGTCAGGAACACGTGCGTTCCTAGTAACAATATGATCATGGGCCATCCCCAAAGAAAACTACTTACGTTGCTCAGAATCTGATTGAGTGTATCCATCGTTATCCTATTACGTTGTACCTAAAAACAAAATGCGATTCGGATACAAAAGTACAACAATTATTTAGAATCGATACACAATCGTAATATTATTTTCATTTCAGCTTACATAATGCGTCGATTAATCGCTAAACCCTTTCTTTTTGCGTCAATATATTACCGTATTAGATAGTAAATAAGCAAAAAGTAAGTTTTATTTGAATTACAGAAACAAAAAGAAAGCATTTTGTTTGGTATACTATCAAAATATTGTACCTTTGCGCCATTGTTATTGCAAAAAGACCATCAACACTCATTTTTACTAAAATAGATTCTATATGTGCGGCATCGTTTCTATCTTCAATATACAAGAACAATCAGCAGAGCTGCGTGAGCAAGCCCTGCGCATGAGTGGCAAAATTCGCCATCGCGGTCCCGACTGGAGTGGTATCTACTGCGGTGGTTCAGCGATTCTCGCTCATGAACGCCTTTCGATCGTTGACCCCGAGTCGGGCGGGCAACCTTTATTCAGTTCGGATAGAAAACAAGTGCTTGCCGTCAATGGCGAGATATACAATCATCAAGACATCCGCCGTGCTTATCACGGCCGTTACACGTTCAGCACGGGCAGCGACTGCGAGGTCATCCTGCCCCTCTATCGTCAATGGCGAGAGGATACAAGCAACACCACAGAAGCCGAAGCAGAGCAGAAGCTATGTGCTTGGCTCAATCAGCTTAGCGGCATCTATGCCTTTGCGCTCTATGATGCACAGCGCGACGAATATCTCATCGCACGCGACCCGATAGGCGTCATACCTTTATATATAGGACACGATGCCCAAGGACGCGTGATGGTGGCAAGCGAGCTGAAGGCTTTGGAAGGTTATTGTGAGGATTATGAACCCTTCCTTCCAGGACATTACTATTGGAGCAAGACCCAAAGGGTCACACGTTACTATAGCCGTGACTGGTTTAGCTACGACGCGGTAAAGGACAACGCTGCAAGCACAGCAGCCATCCATGATGCCTTGGAAGCTGCCGTACAGCGCCAGTTGATGTGCGACGTACCTTATGGCGTGTTGCTCAGTGGCGGCTTAGACTCGTCCGTGATCAGCGCCATCGCACAGAAATACTCGGCCAAGCGCATTGAGGAAGGCGGCAGAACGCCCGCTTGGTGGCCCAGACTGCACTCGTTTGCCGTAGGCCTAAAGGGTGCACCCGATCTAGCCAAGGCACGAATGGTGGCCGAGCACATCGGTACCGTGCATCACGAGATCCACTATACCATCCAAGAAGGGCTAGATGCCATCCGCGATGTGATCTACTACATCGAGACTTACGATGTCACCACCGTGCGTGCATCTACCCCAATGTACCTCTTGGCACGTGTCATCAAGAGCATGGGCATCAAGATGGTGCTCTCGGGAGAGGGTGCTGACGAAATCTTTGGCGGTTATCTCTATTTCCATAAAGCACCCACGCCACAGGCTTTCCATGAAGAAACCGTGCGAAAGCTATCCAAGCTCTATCTATACGACTGTCTTCGAGCCAACAAGAGTCTGTCGGCATGGGGCGTAGAAGGTCGCGTGCCATTTCTTGACACACAGTTCCTAGACGTAGCCATGCGCACCAACCCTTCGGCAAAGATGTGTCAGGGTGACACCATCGAGAAGAAAATTGTGCGTGAGGCTTTTGCCGATATGTTGCCCGAAGCGGTAGCATGGCGCCAAAAGGAGCAGTTCTCTGACGGTGTGGGATACAACTGGATAGACACGCTGAAGCAGTTGACCGCCGATATGGTAAGCGATGACGACATGGCACATGCGGCAGAGCGCTTCCCGATCAATCCGCCACGCAACAAGGAGGAGTACTACTATCGTTCCATCTTTGCCGAGCACTTCCCTAGCGATGCTGCTGCGCGAAGCGTTCCAAGCGTTCCTAGCGTGGCTTGCAGCACCGCAGAAGCGCTAGCCTGGGACGAGCAGTTTAAGAACATGAACGATCCCAGCGGCAGAGCCGTATCCGGCGTTCATGAGAAAGCTTACTAGAGCAAGACCATTCATACAGATTCAGGATAATAAAAAACCATAAAAACAAAAATGATGAAAAAACGATGGATTATTTTAATGGCCTCTATGGTGATCATCGCCATTGCGGGCCTCTTTGCCAAAGAACCTACCTTCGTGTGCGACTTTACCAAGATCAATGGCGCTGACGTAGCTTGGCTGATCACAGCCACTATCTTTGTACTGATGATGACACCCGGTCTGTCCTTCTTCTATGGCGGTATGGTGGGTGCAAAGAATGTCATCTCCACCATGTTACAGAGTTTCATAGCTATGGGACTGATCAGTGTGCTCTGGGTAGTATTCGGTTTCAGCCTTGCCTTTGGTGACGATATCGGAGGCATCATCGGCAATCCGCTCACCTTCTTGATGTTTGACAACGTGGGTGCAGGTACCTACACCACACCTACAGGAAGCGTTCTAGGTGGCGCCACCATCCCATTGGCACTCTACGCATTGTTCCAGATGAAGTTTGCCATCATCACGCCCTCACTGATTACGGGTTCATTTGCTGAGCGTGTACGCTTCTCGGCATATATGTTTTTCATGATTTTCTTCTTCGTGGTCATCTATTGTCCATTGGCACACATGACCTGGCATCCTGACGGATTGTTCCTCAAGTGGGGCGTGATAGACTTTGCCGGTGGTATCGTGGTACACGCCTCATCCGGTGTAGCAGCCTTGGCAGGTGCCATCTTCTTAGGTCGTCGTAAGTCGTCCACTCGCCAGGCAGAGCCAGCCAACATTCCTTTCGTGCTCTTAGGTGCTGCGATGCTTTGGCTAGGTTGGTTCGGATTCAATGCCGGTTCATCTCTTCATGCCGATGGTCAAGCCGTCAAAGCATTCCTCAACACCAACACCGCTTCAGCAACGGCGATGATGACATGGATCTTCTTCGACTGTCTGCGCGGTCGCAAGCCTTCTGCCATGGGTGCAGCCGTAGGTTGTGTGGTGGGTCTGGTAGCTATCACGCCTTCTGCCGGTTATGTTACGGTGGGTCAAAGCATCTTTATCTCCTTCGTGATCACCATCATCTGTAACATCGCTGTGTACTGGCGTAGCCACTCACGCATTGATGACGCCCTCGATGTGTTCCCCACTCACGGTACAGGCGGTATCTTCGGCACCATCCTGACGGGTATCTTCATCCAGGAAGGTCTGATAGCTGGTACCTGGGAAGGCTTTGTCATCTTCCTTTACCACCTCTTGGCTGTGGCACTGGTCTTCATCTACACCTTTGTGATGAGCTACTTCGGTTATTGGCTTATTGACAAGATGATTCCGATGCGTGTCTCACTGGAGAGCGAGAAGGTAGGACTGGACATCAGTCAGCACGATGAGCACTATGGTTTGGCTCACATCGGCGAACGTGAGATAGCCGAATATGAGCAGCATCACACGGACGACTAAAGCAAGATTTTTCTTTCCATTTTAAGTAAGTATTGACTTGCGAATAACAATGTAGGCTGTATCCAACTGTGAAAGTTGTGATACAGCCTTTCTCTTTATAGGCATCTCCATACCTAAAAAACAAAGCGAGGGCTAACGATTCTGTGCCAGATGGGAGCGTATCTTCTTCAGATAGTCGCGCATTGCCGTAGCATCCCGACGCGAGATGATATCCTGTAGCATCTCCATCTCTTCACGGATGCGTGCTATCTGTTCGGGTGTGCGCGGATTGAAGAGGATCTCTTGCAGCAGATAATCGTCCTCTGAGAGCACCCCACGAGCTATCTTCATATGGCGTTTGAACGTGGTACCGGGTGCATCTTGATGCTTCATCACGGCTGCAAAGACAAAGGTGCTCACAAAGGGGATGCTGAGCGAGTAGGCCACGGTGCGGTCGTGCTCCTCAAAGGAGTACTCATAGATATTGATTCCCACATTGGCATAAAGGTCTTTGAAGAAGATTCGACCCATATAGTCGCCTTCATTAATGATAATGGCATTCTCCTCCTGCAGCTGGTTGAGGTTGGCGAAGGTAGGGCCAAACATCGGGTGGGTGGAGACATAGCGGTGATGGCACTGCTCATAAAACTCCTTCAGACCGGTCTTGACGGAAGCAATGTCACTCAGTATACAGTCATCCGGCAGATAAGGCATCACTTCCTCAAAGGCAGGGATGGTGTTCTTGACCGTGACGGCATTGATAACCAGTTCGGGGCGGAAGGCTTTCACCTCATCTAAGGAGGTAAAGCGCAGGGTGTTGAAGGTGAACCGCAATCGTTCGGGGTTCTTCTCATATACGGCTGTTTCGTGGTTGAAGCTCAGCAGATCGAGGAAGAAGCTACCCATCTTGCCTGCTCCTAATACTAATATCTTCATATCGGTGTGGTGTTTTGATGTTGGATATATCGGTTAAGGGGTGTGGTGTTCTGACTTAAGAAGAGCTTATCGTCCCTCTTGGTGCGCTACCATCTGCTGCACGCGCCGTACGGCTTCAGCCATCAGATGGTCTTTGGCACAGAGGGAGATGCGTATGTATCGCCTACCATTGGCTCCAAAGATGTGCCCTGGCGCCACAAAGACGTGCGCTTCATGGAGCAACTGTTCGGTGAGCACCTCGGCTTCGGGGATGTCATCGGGCACGCGCCCCCATAGGAACATACCCACCTGCGTGGGGTCATAGGTGCAGTGGAGGAGTTGCATGATCTGTTCAGCATACTGGCGTCTACGACTATAAGTGGTGATGTTGGCTTCGTGATGCCATTGTGCAGCGTTGTCATAAGCTGCCGCAGCAGCGAGTTGCAGTCCGCGGAACGTACCCGAATCGATGTTGCTCTTGACCTTTAAGATCCACTGAATGAACGTAGCGTTGGTGGCGCAGAGCCCCACGCGCCAGCCGGGCATATTGTGCGACTTGCTCATCGAGTTGAGTTCGATGCAGCAATCCTTTGCGCCTTCGACCTGTAACAAGGACAATGGGTGCTCGTTCAGAATGAAAGAGTAAGGATTGTCATTGACCACCACAATGCCATGTCGCTTGGCAAACGCCACAAGCTTGCGATAGGTGTCCATCTGCGCATTGGCTCCGGTGGGCATATGGGGATAGTTGGTCCACATAAGGCGCACCCGGCTAAGGTCACGCTGTTCTAGCTGATCGAGGCGCGGTTGCCATCCGTTAGCCTCATCGAGGGGATAATGCACCACCTTTGCCCCAAGGAGCGTGCTCAAGGAGGTGTAAGTGGGGTAGCCGGGGTCAGGAACCAGCACCTCATCGCCAGGATTGACAAAGGCCAAGGTGATGTGAAGGATACCTTCCTTGCTACCTATCAGCGGTTGGATCTCGGTAGAAGGATTGAGCGTCACGTCATACCAGCGCTTATAAAACCGCGCCATAGCCTGACGGAGCTCGGGCGTTCCGGATGTGGGTTGGTAGCCATGGGCGGTGGCTTGGTGTGCCACCTCACAAAGCTTATCAATGGTTTGGGGCGAAGGAGGCATATCGGGGCTACCTATTGCCAGACTGATGATGTCCTCGCCAGCGGCATTGAGCTGAGCCACTTCTTTGAGTTTACGACTGAAATAGTATTCGTTGACCACGCTCAATCGCTGAGCGGGCACTATGGCTGGTGTGTTATCGGCTTGTGTCATCTGCATATTCTCCTAAGTTTTTAAAGTCGCTTGTCAATGGTCGCACCGCTTCCAAGCTCTGTTTGTATTTAGTGTAATTGTCAAAAGCAAGATCGATGTAAAACATATACTCCCATTCGCGTCCGATGATGGGCAACGACTGTATCTTGGTGAGATTGATACCATAGTAAGAAAAGATACTTAGCACCATTGAAAGGCTACCACGTTCGTGAGGCAAGGTGAAGGCTAGGCTGGCTTTGTTGATCACGGGAGGGGCAGAGAAAGAAGCTGAAGAGGCATCGGGACTAAGGACAAGGAAGCGGGTATAGTTGTGCTTGTTATCCTCAATGTGGTTTTGCAGAATCTTCAACCCCAATCGTTCGGCAGCCATCGCGTTACATATAGCAGCCTGTCCGTGTAGCTGCTGCACGGCTATCTGACTGGCAGCACCTGCGGTATCGGCAGCTTCAACAGCCTTCAGCGTGGGGTGCGCCTCGAGGTAATGCCTACATTGCATCAAGGCTACGGGGTGCGAGTGTACCTCATGGAGTGTCTCCCACGTATCGGTAGGCAGACAACAGATGCAATGGGAGATGTGTATCTTCTTCTCACCCACAATGCGCACATTGCTATTACAAAGCAACTCATAGTTGTGAAGCAACGATCCTGCAATGGTGTTCTCAATGGCAACCAGGGCGTGCGTGGCTGTATGGTCAGCGAGATGAGCGAAAACCTGTTCGAAAGTGGCACAATAGTCGAGCGTTACCTCCTCCTGAGCATAATAGCCTCGCGTGGCTAGCTCATGAAAACATCCTTCAAATCCTTGTATAGCTATATGTTTCATCTTTTGATATATTGTTGATTGCACTGAAATAAAAAAATCCCCGCTTCGGTGATGAAGCGGGGACTGGTGTATGAGTGATATTGATTATCTACACAAACTTAAGTTGAACTACACACGCAACTTCCCGCTTCACATCTCCATGCAAAGTAAAAAAAGAAATACTGGAAAGCTACGTTCATGCTGTTCATACTGTTCTGTTCTATTGATTATCTATTGCAAAAGTACAAATATTGGTTTAATAACACAAGACTTTCGGCAAAAAACATATCATTCTATCATCATTTACCATGGACGGCCGCCACCTGAGTTACCTGTCAGCGTAGCTGTGACAGATGATGATGAGCCATTAGAGGTAAGGGTATAGCTGCTGCCTGAGGTGAGTCCGGCACAACTGATGAGCACGCTGCTGCCTTGGCCGCCCCAGCCGCCGCCACCACCGCCGCCAGGACCACCACCACCGGGTGCGCCGCTGACACGTGGGCCTTGGCCGTTGGATGAAGAGTAGTTGGATGGTACGGTAAAGGTTGCAAGGGTGGTATCACCATTCTTGAGGGTGATCTCTGTGTTTGCTGTCACGGTCATGCTACCTGATACATAAGGTTGGGTCGACTCTGAGCTACTTGGAACAGAATTGCCACCACCCACGGCGAGCAATGTGCCACCGGTGAAGTAGACCGAATAGCCATCTTCCTCATTGGCATCAATACCACACTCGGGCGATGATGTACCGAAAGCACGAATCACGCCACCACTGATATACATATTGCCGTTAGAGTCGAGACCATCGTTGCCGCTTGACACCACGGTGAGGTCGCCACCTTTAATATACATATGGCTGGACGAATTGATGCAGTCATCATATGAGTTGACCACGATGGTTCCATCATTGATGGTCATCACAGCCTTGCTCTCGATGCCTTCAGCACCATTACCTGTAGCATCTACCTGGATGGTTCCGCCATTGAAGGTGATATCGCCATCCACCTTCATTCCCTTAGGAGATGATTTCTGATCGCTAGAGAGATAATCGGTGTTACCTGTATAGTTGTTATATTCGGTGCCATTGATATATGCGTAGATGCCGCCAGAGGTCTTCACGGTCACATTACCTGCGTTGATGGTCAGCGTACTGTCACAGTTGATTCCCTTTCCGCCGCTACCGGTGCTGGTGAGCGATAGGGTTCCGCCATCTATCTGCACATTGCCGTCAGCACTGAGACACGATGCGGCCTTGGTCTTGGCGTCATCTTCGTCCCACTTGCCACCACCGGAAGTGGTGATGGTGATATCGCCATCGCTGACAAGGATATTGCCATCGGCTTTCAATCCCTTGGTTGCGGTGCCCGTCACGGCGATGTTTAGCGTTCCGCCCTTGAGGGTGATGGTACCCGTATCTTCTGCTTCGCGATCAGTATCATCCTTAAATGACACCTGCACACCATCATCGCTCACACCCGAGATATTGAGTGAACCACTCTCCATGAGGAAGTATTGGTTACAGTTGAGACCATCCTTCACGGCTGAAAGCACATTGACGGTAGCGTTCTTGAGTTCGACATATTCCTTTGCGTAGATACCGTGAGCCGTGTTGCCATAGACGGTGAGAGTTCCTTTGCCCTTCATCTCAAGGTGGCCCTTGCACACGATGCAACCTTTCTGACTGCCATCGGTTCCATCGGTAAGCGTATTCTCCGTACCTTTCTTAATAGAGAGGTCTATGCGCTTGCCGTCTTGGATATCCAATGCGGCTCCCGAGGGATTGGTCAGGGTGAGTCCTTGGAGTTCGAGGGATGCCTTATAGCTTCCAGTCATAGCAAAACTACCATCGCTACTGCTACCTGAGAGGATGTAGGTGATCTCGCCACAGACGTCATCACTTACATCAGCACTCTGCGCAATGGACACATGAGCTCCCGAGACGGTAGGTTCGACATATTGTGCGATGTTTCCTGCCACTACCACCGAGGCTTGTCCGTCATTGTAGCTCACCTGAACGGTGTTGTCGGTCACTTCGCTTTGATCCACATACATACGTGTAACGGACGTGGTAGGAAGAGTTTTGCCCATGAATGTGAGCGTGCTACCATCTTGATAGGTCATATCCCCAGCCTGCGAAGCTGGTATAGCATAGGTAACACTGCCCGAAACGATATTAAGCGTTTGTGCCATGACAGCCGAAACTGTTGTCAATGACAAGAAAGCGATACTGATGATTCTTTTCATTTCACAACGATTTTAGATGTTTTGGTATTCTGTTTCACTACATAGATGCCTTTGGGCAATGCCGTTTGCAGTTGGCTTATAGAAGCAAACTGGCCCATGTATTTGCCTGTCAAGTCATAAGCGCTAAGAGGAGTAGCCTTGGTCGTGGCTGAAAGTTCAGTTACTCCATTTGCAACGGACGAGAAGTACATCCGTTTAAGATCACTTACGGTGAGAGCTTTGCTTCCTGATGCATTCTGCACATAGAGCGTTCCGCCATCAAAATACATTTCTAGCGATTCCACATCGAAGGAAAGCTCAGTTCCATCCGTTTGTTCAAAGGTTAGATAAGAGTAATCGTCGGCATGTGCCAGCATCCCGCTACACATCACCATTGCTAAGATAAGGAGTCTTTTCATTACGTTGTCCTTTCTTTTAATGAATACTAATGTTCTACTAAACCATACCAATTGAGGTTTATATAAGTCTCTCGTTATAGATGTTGCTGCAAATATAAGCATTTTAAATGTTTCCGAATAAGGAATCGTAAGTTTTAGTATATATTCATAGATTTACCTTTTGATTTTATTGACAAGTCTCCTTCATGTATCGATAATTTACATACCTTATTATATTAGTTTTGTATACCTTATTATATTATAAGGGCTTTTGATGGTTCTCCGCAATGAAAGCGAAAAGCAAGAAGAGCCCATCCAATCTATCAACGAGACCTTATCGCATACCTTAATCTATTAACATTCGAGACCATTCGTAGCCTAAGAAAGAGCGAACGTGTGTTAAAAATCATTACTTATAGGTATTGACAAGCGCTGATAGATGATGTACCTTTGCATATTGAAAACTTGAGTAGAAGAAGAAAGCTCACCGACGAGCATTCCTTCCTTGAACAAAGGATTCCCAACGATGCATTCACAAACATTATAAGAACATTTTAAAAGAACATTCCGTACAATGAAAAAACTAATCGTATCGGGATTATTGCTTCTCATGACAGGAAGCGTCATGGCTGTACCTGCAAAGAAGAGATGGACCACAATAACCCAATCAGACGGCACCCAGATAGAAGTGGCGCTTACCGGCGACGAGCATTTGCACTACTTCACCACTCGTGACAACATTTCCTTGGCCCGAACAGCACAAGGCGACTATTGTTATGCCACGGTGAAAGACGGAGAGATTGTTTCATCTGGTGTGATTGCTCATGAAGCCGGCATGCGAACAGCATCGGAGAAGCAGCACGTCGTGACATCCGTCGACCTATGTAGCATGGTACCAAAAGCACGCTTGAGCGTACATAAGTCTAAACTGCAAGCTGCCGCTAAAGCACCTCGCAAGGCAAGCAGCGACAAGGACAAATCGGTGTTCCAAGGCAAGAAAAAGGCTTTGGTGATTCTTGCTTCATTCTCAGACAAATCGTTTGCAGAGAGTGACGACGAGATTGTCGATTTCTATAATAAGGTACTCAACGAAGAAGGATTCTCCCAATATGGTGCTGCGGGTAGCGTTCACGACTACTTTACAGACGCCAGCCGAGGACAGTTTGACCTCACCTTTGACGTGGTAGGGCCTGTTAGGGTAAGCAAATCGGCCACTTATTATGGTGGACCATCCGTTTATTTCGGTGGCACGGACCACATTGGCGAGTTTATCACCGAAGCTATCACGAAGGCGGACAACGCCTACGACATCGCTTGGAACGATTATGACTGGGACAACGATGGCGAAGTGGAACAGGTTTTCGTTCTCTATGCAGGCTATGGTCAAGCCACGGGTGGTGCCACAGGGACCATTTGGCCCAACGCATGGACGCTGGACGAAGCGCTTCAGAACAACGATGGCAATGGCGGCATCACCATTGATGGTATATATATCAACCAATACGCATGCAGCAACGAGCTTTATGACAACACAGGCCACACAAAGATGGGGCTAGGTGTGTTCTGTCATGAGTTCTCCCACTGCATGGGTTTGCCCGATATGTACGACACCAACTATGGCAGCACGCCCACTATGGGTTCATGGGACTTATTGGCTCACGGCAGTTACAATGGCCCGAACGGTATAGGATGGTGTCCAGCAGGATGGACCAGCTATGAGCGCGCTTACGCTGGATGGCTCGACTGGAAAGAGCCACAGCCAGGTGACACTATCACCGCAATGAAAGGACTGGAGCAAGGGGGTGATGCGTATGTGATATACAATGACAATCACCGCGACGAGTATTATCTATTGGAGAATCATACCAACACGGGATGGGACGCATATACCCCCGAGAGTGGATTGCTGGTTATCCATGTCGACTACGATAAAGATCTGTTCGATAACAACATCGTCAACTCTACGGGTACGTTCACACCCGAAGAAGGATACAACGGCACCTTCACCAACGACCATGCGCGTATGGCTCCCTTCAGCAAGGTGCGTAGCATCAACAGCGAAACTTACTATTACACCTACCCCATCCAAGCTCCTCGAGGCGTAATCGATAGCTTGACGGACAATAGCAAGCCTGCCGCTACACTTTATAACGCTTTGGCTGATGGAACCACACGGATGCATAAGCCTATCTGCAACATCGCTAAGGACGAGCGTACTGGCGACATCTCATTCGTATTCATGCCTAAAGCACAAGGAGATGTAACGGGAATAGATGACGAAGTTATCGAACCGACAATCGGAGACGAAGACGTTCCACTCCTTACTATTACCGGACGAAGAGTGGGCAACCTATCTAAAGCTAAGAGCGGACAGCTGCCCAAGGGAGTATATATCCTTGGCGGAAAAGGCCGTGGAAAGAAGATCATCATAAAGTAGACGCACGGTGAAGACTCGACCCAAATGGATTACCATCACATTGGCATTGGCATTGACCTCTCTCAGTGCCAATGCTGATGATGTAAAAGGACGTATCCTTGATGCTTCCAACAACGAAGCGGTACCTTACGCCACCGTGGTAGCGATAGGAAAGGATGGAAAGAAGCATACCACGGTGTCCGATCTGGATGGTTACTTTACGATTACCGGAGTCACAGCAGGCTCTTACAAGGTCAGCGTATCCTACATGGGGTATCACACGCTGACCCAGACTTGCAACACAGGGGGCAACGCCACCCTACGGATTAAGGCTGATAGCCAAGTGCTCAACGAGGTGGTGGTGACGGCACGGGAGTCGCAAGGCATCACCACTTCATCCGTCATAGACCGCAAAGCGATAGAGCATCTGCAGCCATCGAGCTTCACTGATCTCTTAGCACTATTGCCGGGAGGAAGCACCCAACTGCCCGACCTCACCAATGCTAACACCATTCGCCTCAGACAAGCAGGCACAGGAAGTGGAAACTATGACGTGAGCGCCATGGGAACAACCTTCATCACCGATGGCATACCGATGAACTCAAATGCTAATATGCAGATGGTTAAGCAAGCATCGAGTAGCACGACGGGGGACCCCGACGCTGGACGCAATCATACCACGAGCGGTGTGGATATGCGTACCATCCCTACTGACAATATCGAAAGCGTGGAGGTGATTCGTGGTATTGCCCCCGTGGAGTATGGCGACCTAACTAGCGGCGTGGTTATCATCAAGCGCAAGCTCAAAGCTACGCCTTTCGAAGCTCGTTTCAAAGCCGATTCGTATAGCAAACTGCTCTATGCTGGCAAGGGCTTCGAACTGGGTAACATGGTGATGAATCTTGGTTTGGATTACCTAGATGCCAAAGCTGACCCTCGCAACCCTGTGAACAACTACAAGCGTTTGACGCTCTCGGCACGACTGCAGAACACATGGAAGGCTGACGGATGGCAACTCCGATGGCGCAGCAACACCGACTACACGGGTTCGTTTGACAACGAGAAGTATGACCCAGAGATTCTAAAACAGAAAGACGACTCCTATCGCTCTAGCTATAACCGCTTCAGCATGAGTCATTCGCTACTACTGACGCCTACCAAGAAGAGTGGTTTCTGGAAGTCGCTCAACCTCGATGCCGCGGTAGCTTACGAGCAAAGCCGCATCGAACAGCAGAAAAGCATCAACCTAAGCAGAGATGTGGCGGTGTCAACAACGCTGGAACAAGGTGAGCACGACGGCATCTATCTACCTTATCATTATATAGCTAACGTGGAGGTGGATGGCAAACCGCTCAATCTCTACGCCAAACTTAAAGGTCTTTTCGGTGCTACGACAGGCGCATTGGTGCAGAACATCAATGCAGGTGTGGAATGGAAGATGGACAAAAACTATGGTCACGGACAGCAATATGACCCCGCCGCGCCCATCAGTCCAGGCACGCCATATCGCCCACGTGTGTATAACGACATCCCAGCGGAACATCAACTAAGCTTTTACGTTCAAGATAACCTCCACTTACCTATCGGCGGCAACTCGCTCACGGCACAAGTGGGTCTCCGCGGTTCGTCGTTGGCTCATCTATCTGAGCAATATGCGATGCGTGGAAAGGTGTATCTAGATCCACGACTCAATGTGCAATGGCAGTTTCCGAGAATCGATATCAATGGCAAAGCGCTCATTATAGACCTCAATGCGGGTTGGGGACGACAGACTAAGTTCCCCACTCTGCTGCAGCTCTACCCCGACAAGGTGTACACCGACCTTGTGGAGCTCAACTACTATAACATGAATGCTGACTTACGCCGCCTATATCTGATGACATATGTCAACGACCCAACCAACTATCAGCTTGCTCCGGCACGCAATGACAAGTGGGAGGTGCGTTTGGGAACGGCTTATAACGGGAACACCTTCAGCGTGACCTACTTCCATGAGCAGCTCAAAGACGGGTTCAGATCATCCGCCACGATTCTGCCTTACACCTATCGCGACTTTGATGAGAAAGCAATTGATGGCAGTACGCTCACCTCTCGCCCTGACGTTAACACGCTGCCATATATTGAGAAGACCATCCTCGGCGGTTATAGTTCCACCACGAATGGTAGCAAACTGATCAAAGAAGGTATCGAATGGCAGTTTGCATCTCAACGTATCGACGCTATTAAGACCCGTTTCACCATCAACGGCGCATGGTTTAAGACCACTTATACCAACAGTGAGCCGATGTTCCAAGCCAACACGTCCGCTGTGATTGACGGAACGCCCGTCAACGATCTCTATGTGGGATATTATAGCAACAAGACAGGTACGGTGCGACAGCAGTTTAACACCAATTTCATGGCTGACACGTACCTTCCACGTTTGGGTTTGGCTTTCTCGCTAACCGCCGAATGTATGTGGTTCAGTTCCTCTAAAGCCATCCGTACCGATGGTGTACCTTTGGCTTACAAGGACAACAAAGGCGAGGTGCATCCTTACACCGAGGAAAGCAAGAACGACAAATACCTACAATGGCTGGTCAACAACTACAACGAATCAGCTTGGCTCACCCAACGTGTGCCTTTCTATATGTTCCTAAACCTTAAGGTAACGAAGGATTTTGGACGTTGGATGAAGCTAGCTTTGTTTATCAATCGTATGGTCGACTACATGCCCGACTATACTTCTAATAGCGGACTCACCATTCGCCGCACCTCAAAACCTTATTTTGGAATGGAAATAAACTTCAACTTTTAAACACCAAAACAATTTCATGAAAACCTTTAAGCAGATTCACACACTAGTGATATTGGCTCTATGTAGCATCCTTTTGGCTGCATGCGGTAGCAGCGACACCCCCACTCCCACCCCAGTAGAAGAGAAACATCACCTACAGATTACGTTCTCCCTACCCGATGGCTGCGAGAGTGGCACGCTGAGCAACATCAGTCTTACCTTCACCGAGCAAAACACGAACAAGACCACAACCCTCACGCCAACAGCAACGAGCAGCAACAGCGTGGACGTAGAGCTCGCTACAGGTCTCTACAAGATGGATGTCACCGGCACACTGACCTATACCGATGTGGACAACGTTCAACAGAACGTGGCCATCGCAGGCTACGATGGTAGCATACAGATTAGTGCCGGCAGTGGAGCGAAGTCATTAAGCTGTGCCTTATTCCTCTCTTCCAACAAGGAGTCGCGTGGTTTTGTACTGGCAGAGATATTCTGCGCAGGCACCGCTACACCACAAGGCTCATATTATTATGCCGATAAGTACTTTGTGATTTACAACAATACGGACCACGTTCTGTACGCCGACTCCCTCGTGATAGCCGAGAGCGAGTTTCTCAGCACGATGAAGGAGAACTATGAACCCAACATCATGAACTCTGACATGGCTGTAGCGGCGATGTATATGATTCCTGGACGTGGACACGATGTGCCTGTTCAGCCCGGTGGGAAGTTGCTCATTGTGGACAATGCGCTCAATCATAAGGGTGCCAACAGCAATTCATGGGATCTCACAACGGCTGACTATGAGTGGTTTGATGAGTCGACCAACCCCGACTACTCGGACGTAGACAACCCCGATGTGCCCAATCTTGAAAAGATCTACTGCTACACACGCACCATGTGGAGTCCGCATACGCAAGGCTTCAGGTCATATGCGTTGGCTCGAATGCAGACCGACAAGGAGACGTTCCTTATCGATAACATGTACGGATATAGCTATCACCTAGTGGGCGCAACCGGTGAAGCCGACATGACGGGCAACTGTTACCGTCTGCCCAATAGCTGGATCATTGACGCGGTGAACATGAGTTCACACTCGGGATGGCAGTGGAACGTGATCAGCGCAGCCCTTGACCGCGGTTATACGTACAATTCTGAGTTCAACTTTGACGACTCGCGCCTCGGCAAAAGCGTCCGCCGCAAGGTAGAACGAATGGACGGAAGTCGTGCTGTGCTACAAGATACCAACAATTCGACCGAAGATTTCGAGCCACGCGTAGAGGCCGATCCCTTCCATATCTTCGGTTTGTAATCGCTCATGAGCCATATGTACACATCCAACACATCACGCTTGTCACGCTGGCGACTGTCCTTGACCACCATATGCGCACTCGGGCTATTGTCGAGCAGCAACGCACTGGCTGACGATAGCATCCTTATCCGCCGGGTGAACACCCAAAATGCGTCTACACAAGCAGCGCAAGAGGTGCTCCATAATCCGGCTTTGCGATACGCTTGGGCCGCTCCCTCGCTCTCAGCGCTCACGTTGTACGGCACGTCACAGCCGGCAAGCACTGCCCGCATGCCCCAACTGGGTACGGGTGGCAGATGTTTCGGCGTAACTGCCCAATCGTTTCAGCGACTCAGTCAGCACGATGCGGTATGGGGTGAGGCTTCGTATGAGAACGGGCGAACCTACGATGTGGTGTGGAACGAGACTAGCGACTTCCTCCAGCTCTACCCTTACGTCATGGCAGATGAGCGCGGTGGTGACACCAAGTATGAACAATACAAGCTCAAGGGTGGCTATTCGGCGCTGCACCAACGTCTGAGCTATGGTCTAGAACTAGGTTATCGCGCTCTGTCTGAGTATCGTGACCGCGACCCACGACCCAACAACACCGTGGCGGATCTGCAAGGGCAGCTTGCCATTGGCTATCAGTTGACCACCACAAAGCAGACCTTAGCACTTGCCATAGCGCTAGGCAAATACAAGCAGACCAACGATCTGGCTTACTATAACGAACTGGGTGCGCAGAAGGAATACCACCTCACGGGTGTGGGCAATGACTTTGCCCGATTCTCCGGAGGTAACAACAGCACCTTCTACAAGGGTTTTCATTGGGGCGCAGACCTCACGTGGGCATCGCCCGAAGCTAAGGGCTGGTCAGCCAACGTGGGTTATCGCTACACGCAACGAGAAAAGATTCTGACCAATCTCAATCGTTTGCCTCTCAACAAACTCGACATCAACACATGGACGGGTGCTGTGGGATATGCTTGGGAGAACAAAGGCATCAGACTGCAGGGAGCGTATGCTGACCGCCAAGGCCAAGACAACCTCTTCGGAGACGCTTCCGGCAACATTTATCCGCTCATTGGCGCCACCAAGCAATATGACGGCAACGAGTATCAAGCCACCCTATCGGGATATGGAACATGGCATGCGGGGGCACACTTTATATATAATATAGAGCCACAAGTGAAGCTAAGCGGACTGAAGAGTCGTCATCAGACGAGCGGCAATGAGCTTAGCACATGTGACCTACAGCCTCAGATTCGAGCCAACATCGCTTATCTGCTGAGCCAAGACCTCTTTGAAGCCAACCTCAGCCTTGCTCACCGGTTCAACCTCTCAAATGATTTGTTGCTCTATACTAGCGTGGCAGAGTCGATGACCGCCTTGCTCACCAACCTCAAGCAGTATTATGCCGATGGCGAAACCTCATGGCATCTCTTGCTGAGCTATACCCGTCGCATCGCAAGCAACAAAGCGCTGACCTTCGGTATAGGCTGGACACACGGGTTATATCTGAGCCACGAGAGCGACAACCGATACGAAGCGCATATCACCTTCACCCTCTAACATCATCTTCCGCACCCCTACAATCATCATTCATAGCTAATAACAAATCATTCATAAACATGAAACAACTCTACACCATGTTGTGCCTAGCGGCTTGTTCATTGTCAGCCTCTGCACAACTCACCCTTGACACCCCACAAGCTAAACCTGCCACGAGTATCACCTCAAGCGGTTTCACAGCCAACTGGGGTGCAGTAGCCAATGCTGAAGCTTACTGCGTCTTTGTCTATGCACCTCGCGAAGTGATCACGGATGGCGAGCAAACCATCGTGGACGAGGACTTTAGCGGCATCACCTCAGGCACAATCAGCAATCCTTCGGGTGGTTCAGAGGAGTGGGTGGACCTCTCCGCCTATGGTTACACCACCACTTACGGTTGGGGCGCCTATGCTTACCCCACCTTTATCAGCAGCATGGTGGCTGGCTTAATCTATTCGCCCTACCTTGATCTACGCGGCAACGATGGCCAATACACCATCACCATCACGGCTTACTGCTCCAATGGCGATGAGATTCGCGTAGAGAGCAACGGCAAGAACGGCAAGGAGATTCAGACAGCGAAGGCCGTTGTGCCTGGTGGCGCTACGGGGTTGGCAGAGCTGACGTTCGACTTTGACAACGGATCAAAGGATCTCTTCTTCACCGTCATCAACAATACGGCTGCCGATGGAGCCCCCGACTACTTTGACCGCATCCGTGTGGCACAAGACCTCAAGAAGGGTGACATGATCAATGATATGGTAGCAAGCAACGAGGCTGTGCTTGCCGTGGACGAATACACCAACGACAGCATCACCTCATGCCGTTTCACCACTCCTAGCCGTTACACCAGTGCCAAGGTGCTCTACTACGATCTGTATGCAGCAACGATGGATTATGACACACCCAACGGCTCGCTGCCTTACACCTATGTGCAGAGCAACTTCTCCAAGCGTGTGAAAGTGGATCTCACCCAACGCACCTCTGAGGTGGAAGGTGACACCCCTACCCTTATCAAGCCAGCCACTGCCTCCACCACTGACGCCCCTGACGGAGCATGGTTTACCCTTAGCGGCCAACGCACCACGAAGCCTTCGCACGGCGTATATATCCATAACGGAAAGAAGACTGTAATCAAATAACACATTCAATATTCAATATCAACAATGAAAAAGATGCATTTTCTATTGGCCTTCCTGCTCTTTGCGGTAGGAATCAACTGGGCCAAAGCCGATGACACACAGACATTGGCACTGGGAAACTATGACGAACTGCTCGAATCAGGTGATTGGGATGAAAGCCAATGCTACGATGGTAGCTTCTTCGATGTCAGTCCCACCACCTTCTTCTTGGCTCATACGGGCTCACAGATCATCTATACCAAGGATCAGCTTGCTGCTATGGCAGGCAAGGAGATCACTAGTGTGAGTTTCTTATTCTTCAATCAGTCGGCCTTCAGCGCCTACCCTCGCACGGTGAAGGTTTGGGTTAAGGAGGTGGCAGATGACGCCTTCGCTTACAATACAGAGAAGAAAGCCTATGAGTTCTTTGAGTATGCTGATGACACAGAGGCAGTAAAGGCTTACTCTTACGACGTGGATTTCACCGATTACTATTATCTCAATGGTGAGATCACGATTCCCTTTGACGCTCCCTTTGCTTATAGCGGTGACAAGAACCTCGTGGTGACCATCACCTTTGATGGCGAAGATGATACTGATGCTAGCTCAGACATCATGTGGTACTACAACTCTGATGCTACCAAGAGCGCTATCTCGTTCTGCTCAGACACAAAAACCTTTGCCGACTTCCACGATTCTGAAGACTGGCCTGTGGCTAAGAGCAGTGCCTCATCGGTAAGTTTCAGCAAACCTATCGAGCAACCGCTCACCAAGTTTACCTATCAAGAGGGTGTAGCACCTAAGCCACAACCCGCCACACTGACCGGTAACGTCACCTGTGGAGAGAACGCCGTGAGCGACGCCACCGTGACACTGACCTCTGACACCGTAGTTTACACCACCACAACTACCGCCGATGGTAGCTACACGCTACCCGTAGAGGAGAGCACACGTAAGTATGCGCTCACCGTGACCGCTACTGACTATGAGGATTATGCCGAAGCTGACTCTGTCTCCTTTACCCCAGGCGAGACCAAGACGCTCAATGTCAACCTCACCAAGAAGGACAAACCATCTATGCTCTCAGGCGTCGTGTCATGCGAAGGCAGCCCCGTGGCTGATGCCAACGTCACGCTCACCTGTGACACCCTTACCTACACCACCACCACTGACGCTGAAGGACAGTATAGCCTCAACGTGGTGAAGAGCGAAAACAAGTATCAGCTCAAGGTGACCGCTACCGACTATAACGACTATGTGGCTGCTGACTCAGTAAGCTTCACTCCTGGTGAAGATCAGACGCTTGACGTTACGCTTACTTTGAAGGACAAGCTCAGCATCCTGAAGGGCTATGTCACCTCAGATGGCGAAGCGGTAAAGAACGCTGTGGTGAAACTCACCTACGATGCTTCTTTGAGCTATGAGACCAAGACCAAGGCTGACGGATCTTACACGCTCTACGTGATGAAGAGCCGCAACCCATACGCGATGACGGTCACCGCTTACGGCTTTGAGGATTATACCGCCGCTGACTCAGTGGTGTTCACCCCTGGAGCTGACAAGACACAGGACGTCACACTCAACCTTCTACCTGATGAAGAAGGCACTCTGAGCCTCGGCCGTTATGACATCTGCCTACACGAGGGCGATACTGACGACTGCTATGAGGGCAGCTTCTACGATTACAGTCCTACTACCTTCTATCTCAAGCACACTGGTTCACAGATTATCTACACCAAGGAGCAACTCGCAGCAATGACTGGCAAGGGCATCTATGAGATCAAGTTTGCCGCTATTAACCAGAGTGCCTTTGACGAGTATGCTCGCAACGTGAACATCTGGGTGAGCGAGATCGATGACAACGCCTTCAATTACAATGAGGATAAGGGTTGCTACACGTTCTTCGATTATGACAACGCCGTACAGGTCACTACCGACTATGCCTTTGATGGTGATGTGGCAAGCTATCTCTACGAGGGTGGCGAACTCTCATTCCAGTTTGACAAACCCGTCAACTACTCTGGCAACAAGAACCTCTTGGTGACCATAACCTTCGATGGTGAGAACACATGCGGCAGCATGGACTACCTGTTCTTCTGCAACAAGGCAGCTAAGAAGAAGGCAATGACTTACACAAGCGACTCTTACAGCTTTGCCGACTATCGTGAAACGGAGGACTGGCCTAACGCTGGCAGCACCACTGGCACCCAACTGGAGCAGCCTGTGACACGCTTCATCTATGGCGAGCCTAACGCTATCAGCACCATCAACAATGCCAAGACGGGTGCTTCTAAGGCTACCTATAACCTCGCCGGTCAACGCGTGTCTAGCCATTACAAAGGCATCGTGATCGAAAACGGTAAGAAGGTGGTACGCAAGTAAACCTCTCTGATTCTATCTTATGCATCGGGGGGAGATAAGGATACGACAGAATGGCTTCCTTATCTCCCCCTATTTTTTTTACGAACAATCATCAACTATCATCTTATGAAAACATCTTTACTTACCCTGGCGGCGCTCATGACCTGCGGATGGAGCATGGCGCAAACCTTCTCGGGCGGCTCGGGCACACAGGACAACCCCTGGCTGATCAGCAACATAGCCGACCTTAACGAGCTAGATAGCCTCACCAATGTGGAGGGCGATAATGGCGAGTCGCTCACATCGGGTCGTTACTTCCTTCTTACCGATGATATCACCACGCCTTTCACCGGCATGATAGGAACCATCGGCATGTTCTGCGGCCACTTTGATGGTGACGGACATAGCATCACGGTGGACATCCAGAAGCCATCCGAATCATATGTAGGCTTGTTTGGTTGTGTAGCCAATGGTTCGGTACACGACCTCGCAGTGAGAGGCGACGTCTCGGGCAACGCTTATGTAGGCGGTGTGGTGGGCAATCCCACTAGTGGCGCGGTGCTATATAACCTTGCCAACTATGCACACGTCATCAGTTCCAGTCGCAGCCTCATGGCATGCACGGGCGGCGTGGTAGGTGGCATCGTCACCTCGAAGCGATATGGATCGACGGGCGCTGAGGTGCGCAACTGCGCCAACTATGGCGTCGTGGAATGTGACGGCAACTGCGTGGGTGGCGTCATCGGCTATTCGGGGCAGCAATTGGGCAATAAGCTCTATGACCTAGCCAACTATGGCGTGGTCAAGACTGCCGCCACTGATCGCACGGCTGGCGTGGTGGGCAACCCGCTCTATGATGACAAGGTGCACCGCTTGGTCAACTTCGGTACGAAGAGTGCTGAAGCAATTCTCGGATGCGTAGGTAACGCCAACCCTACCGACTTTGGCGAGCTGTTCTACGACTGTCAGATGGCGTACACCATCAACGGCAATGCCATGCAGGAGAAATACACTGACCAGCTCATCGGCACCCAGATGCAATCTGATTTAGGCAAGACCTGGGTCTATACCTCTGGTCTTCTGCCTCGACCCAACATGGATGGTCTGGAAGAGAGTGACGAGGCGGTGCTCTATGCCGTACCTGTGCTGCTGGATAGGAACGACTGGGTGGGCAATGTCACTACCGACTTCCGCGTTGTTACCTCCGCTCCCGATGGCAACGTGACTTGGACCGCCGACCATAACCTCGTGGATATAGCCACCGATGGCACTGTGACCATCAAGCGCAACGGCTATGAAACGTTGACGGCAACCTACAAAGGCGTGAGCCGTAAGATAGATCTCGTGCTCAATTCTGCCACTGCCATCAACGCCGTGAGCAGCGACGCCGTGACCAACGACCGCTACTACAACCTCAACGGACAGGTGGTGGCGCACCCCACACACGGTGTCTTCATCCATAATGGCAAGAAGATTGTAAGATAACATCTCACTCAGCAACCATAAACATAGACCGATAAGGTTGTGTCCTCACACTGGGGATGCAACCTTTTTTTTGTGTTTTCATCAATAGGCTGATACGCTTTCACATAGCCAATAATCGCTAACCTTCGGCTGAGACAAGCTCCCCCATCTGCCCTTTCTATACCTTTTATGAACCAAGAGTGCCCCTCTTGGGATGAAAAATAAATTGATTTCTGAGAAAAAATAATTTGTTTTTCGCCTAAAAATAAATTGATTTTGATTGCCAAAGCATTTCTTCGGGCTTGTCATTCGGCATCCGCAATGGGAAGAAACGACACATTCCGCATTTTAAAAGGACGAATCTTTCATATACACACCGCTACCTTTCATCCCTCGCCACAGCGCTGCCAATCTGACGGTGATAAGCTCCAAAAAGGCGTTTTAGTAGACAATTATAAAGAAAATGAGGGTAGAAACGAAAATGGAAAGGAATGGAAACACGATTTTAGGGGGGGGGGAGTACCTTTGCAACTTGAAACGAATGAATCAGATGAAACGCTAACGAATGCCTTGAATGTTTTTAGGGATACTGACCGAACCCATATCTCTTTGTTCCTAAAGGAGCAAAGCTGGCTGAAGTGGCTAGTAGAATAAGGAAGATCGGACGCATAAAAGCAGAAAGACATGAAGCGTCATCCATCTAAAGAAGATGTTTAACAAAGCGTGAAGCCTTTGGGCCGCGCATTCAATCATATAGTATGAAGAGATTTACCATTATTATTGCCCTGTTAGCTATGTGTCTTTTCACCGCTTACGCTAAGAAGTATCCCTTTGACATGAAACATAGTTACGAGGTACAAATCGTTAGGGTGGCACAACAAGGCACCAAGTTTTTGAAAGTATGGGGCACTGCCAGTTCGCCAGACAAGGCGATAGACAGAGCCATGCAAGACGCTGTGGCTGCTTGCATCTTCACTGGCGTGGAGGGAAACGAGATTGCGGGAAAGATACCTGCGCTGGTTTCATCCAAGGATGCATACACGGAGCATCAGCAGTTTTTTGACACCTTCTTCAAGAGTGGAGAGTTTCTGCAGTATGTGAAAAACGTCAACACCAACTATCCCACTGGTGAGAACAACATCAAGACCGACAAGGGAAGGAAGGTAGGCATCTTTGTCGTGGTGATGTATGACAACCTACGCAAGCGCTTGGAAGACGAAGGCATTGTCAAGAAACTCAATAGCTATTTCTAATCGGTTCACCTCAAGTAAGTAAAATCATCTTTATCTAACACATTAACATGAAAAAGCTTTTTCTATCTATCATAGCATTAGTATGCACCTTAGGTGCTTTTGCCCAGTCAACGGCTGAAGCCATCAACCAACCCAAAGCAATGAAGCCCATCATCATGGTGGTGCCTGAGAAGGCGTGGTGCATCAACCAAGGTTTTGTCAAGGCTGATGACCCCAACTCACCCGACTATGAGAAAGCCCTTCTCAACGATGATGTGCTCAATGTCATCACCAAGATGGGTGGCATCATGCAGGAACGCGGCTATCCGCTGAAGAACCTTCAGAGTGCCTTGGACGAACTGAAGAATGAGGGTGCGATGGATATGGCACTAACCTCAAAGGCTGATGGCGAGATTGTGGAGGACGAGCTGGATCAGTTGACCCGTGTAGCACAAGCCGATATCTTGGTCAACATCGCCTTCAGTCGCACCACCTACGGCCCGCGTAATATGATCGAGTTTCGTGTGACATCCATTGATGCTGCCACAAGCAAGCAGATTGGTGGTGAGACGGGGCGAAGCTCTGCCTCTGGTGCGCCTATTTCTGCGCTCTTGGAAGAGTCGGTGTTAGGATTCATTGACAACTTCTCAGGTAGCATCCAGCGTCATTTTGATGACTTGATGGCCAACGGCCGTGAGGGATCGGTGATCTTTAAGATTGCTAGTGACTGTCCGCTCAACTTCGAGTCAGAGGTGGAGCTCAATGGAGAAACGGGTGAGCTGAATGAGATTATCGACTACTGGATGAACGAACACACGGTCAACGGATCGTTTACCCAAAATGGTAAGACCCGCAATCGCCTCTCTTATGAGCAGGTGCGCTTCCCTCTCTTCGGCAAGGGTAAGTTTGGTGGCAAACCCAAAGCCATCAACATGGATGGTTTCATCAAACCCATCACACAGTTTCTCGCCCAGTTTGGCATCTCTGTAGCCACCACACCGGTAGGTATCGGCAAGGCATACGTCGTTCTTGGGGGCAAGTAAGCACAACGGGCCCTCTCATATAATTATCTTCTAGACATGAGAATCAAGCACTTATTCATTAACCTTGCAGTGGCATTGGCTTTCTCTGCCACAGCAATAGGACAGACGGCCAACGACATTGGCTTGATCAGTCTCAACCCATACATTCCCGAGTCAGAAGGTCTCGGGCAGAAAGCTACCGCCATGCTTCAGAGCAAGCTGTTACAGATAGCCACGGTTAATGGCATGTCGGGCGCTGGATTTGACAATCGGTTCATCATCACAGCACATATACAGAAGCTCAGAAGCAGTCAGACACAGACGTTCCCACAGAAGAACGCCGTGGAGGTGAGCATCGGCATCTACGTGGGTGATGGTCTGGACGGCACGCTCTACTCTAGCTACACCTGCGAAGCCAAAGGCATCGGTGACTCAGAAGACCAAGCCATCGCTTCTGCCATAAGGAAGGTGGTGCCCACTCAAGAAGCGCTTCAAAGCGCCATCATCAAGGGCAAGGAACAGATCCTGAACTACTATGACAAGATGTCGGGCAGCATCTTGCAGACCGCCAAAGCCACAGCCGCTGCGGGAAGGTATGACGATGCCGTCAACATGCTCTTTGCCATCCCTATGAACAACAAGGACTTTCAGACGGCGCAAGCGCTCATCGCCCAATATGGTAGCACCTCGCTTGACAACAAGAACCTCGAGATAGTAAGGCAAGCGCGGTCAGCTTGGAGCGCTAACCCGACGGAAGAGGGTGCCAGCGAAGCCAGTACCATCTTGCAAAAGCTAGACGCTCCCTCTGCCAAGGTACAAGCTGAAGCTAAGAGCTTGCAAACCGAGATGGCATCACGACTGAAGGCGGTGAGCGATCGCGAATATCAGCAAGAACTCAAACAAGAGCAAAACGAGAAGGAGGAGCGCTTAGCTGCCATTAAGGCTGCCGCTTCTGTGGCTAAGGCTTACATCGCTAGCCAGCCAAGAGTGGTATACCACTACCACTGGTGGTAAGGCGCAAGGGCTTTAGATTAAACATAAGCAAAAAACATAACCAATACAATATGAAAAAGAACATCAAATTGACAATCCTTGTGTTCGGAGGACTGCTAGCGCTGTCTTCATGCACAAAGGACGAAAATCAGGAAGTGTTTGTTGGAGATAGCTTCTCAAGCGAAAGACAGCAGATCATCAATGATCTCAACGCACTGAGTTATCCAGTGGGATTCTCGGATGAAGATATCAAGTATCCCGAATACAAGAACATGGACCCAGATGCCTACACGGACGAGAAGAGCACTTCATCTTACTTCATTACAGGCTACTATGGATACGTGGACCTTGGCTTGTCTGTGGATTGGGCTACATCCAACCTCAACTCGGTGAGTCCGGTGAACAAGCAAGGCACTATCGAAGAAAAGCTTGCGGAGATAGAAAGCAAAATGGGTATAGAACCTATGGAGAAGCCTTCATTCGCCAATTATACAGACAACACCTACCCTATCATCATGACGTATGAGGAATATCTTAAGGTCGGAAATATAAATGAGCTCCGTGAGACATACGCCAAGTACAAACACTACTGCACCCAAAAGACCAATGCGCATGACAGAGCCATCGCCGATTACAACTCTGAACAATATAACAACCACCAGTATCTCTATAACGAGGGCGGAGTGTATTATTGGGCGCGTATAAGTCAAGCTCAGACGGAATATCAAAATTTCAATGCTGCGCCACTAGATATTGCAGGCAATGTGAACTATGACATAGCTACCAATGTCATAGGTGAAGGTTGGAGCATGCCGACCAAGGCACAGTGGCAAGAGCTCCTCGACAAGTGTACATGGGAACAGCATGACAAATATTATATCGTAACGGGACCATCAGGAAAGCAGATTGTGCTCCCTAGGGGCAGGTATCTCACCTCTGAGAAGACAAGCAACAAGAAAGTGTACGTAGTTGCCCTCGATAACACCAAGGAGATTAAGACCGTTGGAGATGACAAACATCGTGTACGCGCCGTCCATACCAAATAATATTCACCAAAACGATATAAACACAACGATATGAATATCAAAAGATATATACTAGCCATCGCTGTCGCAAGCTTATTGACGACTCCGCTATCGGCTAAGAAGAAACCTTTCTACAACTCTAAGAGCAACATCGTATGTATCGCAGGCGACTATGACTTGCTGGAGTATGCCAACAAGTTCAGAAAGGTGCCTGTACCTGTACAAAGAGCAGGAATCACGAAGAGCAACTACGGTAAGCAAATCCTAGACTATCTGTTCTGCTATGATGGCAAAACGCTATCAGAGGAACGGCTAAAGGATCTGGCGCTGCAGAACGTACTGAAGTCGGATGACGAACGCGCCTCTATCGGTGTGATCTCTAAAGATGACATTCTCAAGGAAGATTATCTCCCTATCTTGGAAAACAACTACATCTTCTTTGTAGAAAACAAGATGTGGTATGTGTATAAGGTTGAGATCGACAAGGACATCCTAGACCAGGTGTTCAACTGCTGGAACGACATGGACCGATATAACCAGATTACCGTGCCCATCACATTCGTAAGCTCGGGCAAGGCCAAGACCCATACCGACTATAACACAAAGCAGAAGGAACTGAAGAACAAGACCAAGCATCACATTGCAGTTAAGGTTCCTGCATTTGCTATCCGTGGACAGGTAACCGGCCGAAACCCCTTCACCACTGATATGGGAAGCACTATGGGATTGAAGGACTGCGACCAGGTGGCAATCTATCGCGCCAAAGAGAAGAACGGCACGATGTACTCGTCAAAGGTCAGTACCACCAGAGCATGCAACGTGGCTGATAGCACCGCCAACCTCTATACCTTTGCAGGTGGACAGGCTTCATATAAGAAAGGTGACGTTGCGGTGTATCAACCTAGCAAGAACATGAGCTTCTCTCTCTCCGGCGAATACATGGACCACTCTTACGGAGCAGCCCTCACTTGGGACTGGCGTACCAGTTTGAGCAAGGCTGGTATGTCCCAATATATCATCTTGAAGCTCGGTGCAGGTACGTATGAGAATTATGGCAAGCGTCTCTATGCCACAAACACGGATGACGTGGTGCAGACACCTATCTATATGAATTTCGGTCTAGGATATGGCTTAGGCTTTGAGTTTGCTCATTGCTTGGAGCTTGTTCCTTATCTCATGGCACAATGGGAAAGCCTCTACTTTGCCAACAAATATGAGAGTACACAGTACACTGGCTTAGGAAACGCCTATCACGCGGAATACAGTGGCAAGTCGGTTTGGACAAAAGCAGTGCGCGTCCCCATCGGTGTAAAACTCAATGTGAACGTCTGCTACCCAGTGCAGTTGACCGTGGGTGCCGAATATGTCCTCAACTTCAGTCTAGACAAGATTGATGATGACGACAACACCAAGAGCAACGCTGAACGTTTCTTCTTCAATCCTACGGGTTACAAACGTTCAGGTATGAACATCTACGCAGGCTTAAGATTCAACTTCTAATCACGTCTCTCTCCATCTGCGCATCGGCATAGGACCGGCAGATACGCAGATATACAGAAACGACCTCGCTTGACTATCGCAGTCAATCGAGGTCGTTTTCTGTTCAGAGAGTCAATTGCATATACATACGCAGCTCCATTCTGCCCTATTGATTGGACGAGATAGCATCGTTTTCATCCATTCGGTTGGGCTTCTTCACCCTTCTGCAAGCATCTTCTTCGGACCATTCCATCACCCTTAATGATGTAAAATAAGGCGTTCTGAAATCCGATTTATGTAAAATAAGGCGTTCAAGGGAGTCAAAAACTTGTAAAATAAGGCGTTTTGTCGTTTTTTTAATTTATCTTTGCGCCTATGAAACAGGGACTTATAGACAAGCGGAAGAATAACATCTTAAGCTTGCAGAAATGTTAGAAGGACCAGCCTAATCCGATGTAGGGATAAAAGGCTGACTTGTGCAGACCATACTTGTCACCGAAATTAAAGGATGGCGAGATACCTACACGGAACATGAAACCATTGTCGCGCTGATACCGATAACCAATGTCACCGAACATGAAATAGCCAAAGTGGTTGCTTGAGGAGGTGTATTGTTCGTCATGCCCCTCGGTTTCGGGTGGAACTGGTTGACAATAATACCATGCGCTTTCCTTGACATGATAGAAGCCCAAGCTGGTACCAAAGCCCACTTCTAGCTTATGATGCTTCTTGCCCAACAGATAGTTGATCTCTATGGGCACGCCTACGCCTTTAATGTCTTGATCAAACAATCCCGAATTGTCTCCATATCCAAACCCGACACCTACACGATAACCCAATCCAGAGTTGCCCTTAAACCGGCTATCATAGTTGATACCAGCCATACTTTGAGCGCCTAGCAATTCGACAGAAACACTTTGCACTTTAGTTTGGGCTTGCATGTTGATTGCTGCAAAAAGCATTGCCACAAAGATAAATAGTTTTTTCATTGCTCATTAATTCTTTAATGTTCATTGCTTCTCATTTCGCTGCAAAGGTATTGACTTCTTTGCGCAGAACCAATATCAATCTACCTGAACCGGGAAAAATGGCAATTGAACCGACCAAATTGGCCTTTGAAGCGAAATACACTTATCGCATCACTTAGCAAGAGGAAAGTCCCTGAGGCTCAAACCTAGTATCTGAATCTAAAATCTTGAAATATTTTGCATACTTACGAATATAGGATTCGAAGACTATTCGTATCTTTGCAAATGTAAATAAGCGGCCATCGAGATTTATATGGACAACCTATTTTGACAATGCTGAGTATGATTCAAGAATCCGTCCACTTATTAATTCAATAAAATAGCTATGCCTGCAAACAAGAATGCAA
>CAVHUZ010000003.1:0-63558 GCA_963639545.1 Bacteroidaceae bacterium | reverse complement strand
ACCCTAGACCCACTGATTAAGAGTCAGTTGCTCTACCAACTGAGCTAAGGGTGCTCGTTTTTGTTTTGCGAGTGCAAAGGTACATCATTTCTACAAACCTACCAAATCTTTTTCAAGTTTTTTTCAATAAAAAGCGATTTTTCCTGTTTTTCATACCGCCACCGCTACCTTTCCAGCCAGATTCTAGCGCTATACGAAAGCGACGATCAAGCACATCGATCAAAGCCGCCAGCAGATCTCACCGAACAGTATGCAGCAAGCGGTACGCATCGTAAGCTTCTGTCACAGCATCACCCTGAACGGGCACTACCTTTTTATATAGGTTTTATTTCTTATATTCATAAGATATTACTAACTTTGTAGCAAATTTAATTATAGATATCATTAAGACAAATGACGGGCAAGAACTTCTTTAAAAATATGTTCAGCACCTATCTTTGGGGAAACATTTACGCCATCCTTCTGACGGTAGTGATCCTCGGAATAGGTGTCAAACACGCCATTGCCTACTACACCCACCATGGCGAATCGATCATTGTGCCCAACGTTGTAGGTCTGAACGTGGACAAGGCAGAAGAGATCATCAACCAAGCCGGACTGAATATGGTGGTGCAAGATACCAACTATGTAAAGACCAAACCTGCCGACTGCGTACTCGAACAAAGTCCTAATGACGGCAAGCGCATCAAGTCGACGCAGAACGTGTACGTCACCATCAATGCCGCAGAGCCTCCCGCGCTCCCGATGCCTGACCTAGCCGACAACAGTTCGTACCGCGAAGCACGCGCCCAACTCCTTTCCATGGGTTTCAAATATATTGACGTACAATACATCCCCGGCGAGAAAGACTGGGTATACGCCATCCTTGTCAACGGAAAGAAGGTAGCTGCAGGTGACCGCGTGTCTATCGAGACCAAGATTATCATTCAGGTGGGCGATGGCAACAAGCTCTCTGGAGACACCAGCCAGTACATCTCACCCGAGTATGAATATGAAGAGGTAGAAGAAGATGTGCCCGATCAGAACGAATACGAGATCATCGAAGTGCCCGAGAGCGAGGTGCGCCCCGATGACGAGGTGCTAGAAACGTTTGAAGAGCCTATCACCAACAACGAAGCTACCAAGCCTTCTGATCCCGCTAAGATTGAGAGCGAGTGACAATAAGGCTTTTCCAAGTGTATCAATAACCCACCCCTTCCACATACAACAATGACCGAATATCAAGACTGGGACGAGACATTCGACCTCGACGACCCTACACAGGATACTAACGATGACCTTTCCTCTGCCGATGGACAGCTCTATGAGCACTTCCGAGTAGAGGTGGACAAAGGTCAAGAAGCCGAGCGCATCGACAAATATCTGTCGGTGAGAATGACCAATTCTAGCCGCAACCGCATACAGAAAGCTGCCGACGCAGGCGCAATCTATGTCAACGGCCAACCCGTAAAGAGCAATTACAAGGTTCGTCCACTCGATGTGATCACCTTGATGCTCGATAAGCCCAAGCACGACAGTCGCATCCTACCCGAGGAGCTACCGCTAACGGTGGTCTATGAGGACGATGACCTCATGGTGATCAACAAGCCCGCGGGCATGGTGGTGCACCCCGGAGCAGGCAACTTCCATGGTACGCTCATCCACGCCATTGCTTGGCATATGAAGGATGTGCCCTCCTTTGACGCTAACAACCCCGAGGTGGGATTGGTACACCGCATCGACAAGGATACCAGCGGACTGCTTGTCATTGCCAAGACGCCCGAAGCTAAGACCGCACTGGGCAAGCAGTTCTTCAACAAGACCACCCATCGCAGCTACACCGCCCTGGTTTGGGGCAACTTCGTAGAAGATGAAGGACGCATTGAGGGCAACATCGCTCGCGACCCAAAGGACCGTCTGCGTATGACCGTGTTCCCGCCCGACTCTGAGATAGGCAAAACCGCCGTGACCCATTACCGCGTCATCCAGCGCTTCGGCTACACCACGCTCATTGAGTGTATCCTCGAGACGGGCCGCACCCACCAGATTCGCGCCCACATGAAGCACATCGGGCATCCGCTTTTTGGCGATGCACGCTATGGAGGTACCGAGATTCTGCGCGGACAGCGTAGCGGATCATATCGCGCCTTTATCCAAAACTGCTTCAAGCTCTGCTCTCGTCAAGCGCTTCACGCCAAGACCTTGGGCTTCATACACCCTTCCACGGGTAAGCAGATGGACTTTACAAGTGACATTCCTGAAGATCTCGCCGCCGTGATTCGCAAGTGGGAGGTGTTCATCAACGGCACCACACAGGACACCTTCGAGCAATAGGGCTTCGGCGGTGACACGGCGCGGACAGCGCAAAGCACCCCACACATTATTATATATAGAGCAAAAAGACTAACAACAATAGACTTATGAAAAATTTAAAGAGAACCATAGCTATCGTTTGCGGAGGCGACTCGTCTGAGCACGATGTCTCTATGCGTTCAGCACAAGGTTTGTATTCATTCTTCGACAAGGACAAATATGACGTATATATCGTTGACGTGAAAGGCATCGACTGGCACGTTGACTTCCAGAATGGCGATGTGGCCAAGATTGACAAGAACGATTTCTCTTTCCTCAAAGACGGCAAACTGGTGATGTTCGACTATGCTTACATCACCATCCACGGACAGCCTGGTGAGAACGGACCTATGCAGGGCTACTTTGACCTCATTCATCTGCCCTACTCCACCTGTAGCTTGCTCATCGAGGCCATGACTTTTGACAAGTATGTGCTCAACAATTACCTACGCGGATTTGGCATCAAGGTGGCTGACAGCATCCTCTTGCGTCGTGAAGATACCGTTGACGAACAAGCCATCGAAGCCAAGCTGGGTATGCCTTGCTTCGTTAAGCCTGCCAATGATGGTAGCAGCTTCGGTGTGTCAAAGGTGAAAAACGCTGACCAGCTGGCTCCTGCCCTACGCGTAGCGTTCATGGAGAGCAACGAAGTGATGGTGGAAAGCTATCTCGAAGGACGCGAGTTTTCACAGGGTGTGTACAAGACACGCAACCATGACGTGGTGTTCCCTGCTACCGAAGTGGTAACCACCAACGAGTTTTTCGACTATGACGCGAAGTACAACGGACAGGTGGAGGAGATCACGCCCGCTCCTATCTCTGACGAGTTGGCACAGAAGATGTCTGAAGAGACGAGCCGCATCTATGACATTCTGCATGCCAACGGCATCATCCGCATCGATTATATCGTCACCAAGGATAAGGATGGTAACGATGTGATCAATATGTTGGAGGTCAACACCACACCGGGCATGACCCCAACCAGTTTCATCCCACAACAGGTGAAGGCTGCCGGACTGGACATCAAAGACGTGCTCACCGAGATCATCGAGAACCAGTTTTAAGCCTTCAAAGCCTTTTAACACACCATACATCATGGCTACAACCCCCGAAATATTTGCCGACATCCGTCCTTTTGAGGCACATGAGCTGCCCGAGGTGTACGATCGGCTCTTGAGCAACCCCGAGTTTTTAACGGTGTTGCACTATCTCTACCCTGACGTTCCGGTCAGCTTGATAGAGAAGAAGATGCGAGCATGTAAGACGTGCTTCGAGTTTCAGCTCGCCTTCTGCTATGAGTTTATCCACAATCTGCTGGCTAAGGCTAGCACCGGATGCGACTTTGATGCCTCTGCCCTTGACACCTCGCGTTGCTATACCTTCATCAGCAACCATCGTGACATCGTGCTCGACTCTGCCATCTTGGACGTTCTGTTGGTGGATGCCAAGTTTCAGACCACTTGTGAGATAGCCATCGGCGACAACCTGCTGGCTAAGGACTGGATCAAGGATCTGGTACGCATCAACAAGTCGTTCATCGTCAAGCGCGGTCTACAGCCTCGCGAACTACTGCAAGCTAGCATCAAGCTATCTCAGTATATGCACTACGCCATCTCGGAGAAGAACGAAAACCTCTGGATAGCACAACGCGAAGGACGTGCCAAGGACTCTGACGACCGCACGCAGAAGGGTATCATCAAGATGCTCACGCTCGGCGGGAAGGGCAGTATCATCGAAAAACTCACCGAGCTGCATATCGCTCCGCTGACCATCTCATACGAGTATGACCCTTGCGACTATCTCAAGGCACGTGAGATGCAGCTCAAGCGCGACGTCGAGGGATGGAAGAAGAGCGCCACTGACGACCTCGTGAGTATGCAGACGGGCGTGTTAGGATTCAAGGGACGTATCCACTATCATGCCTCAGCGTGCCTTGACGATTATCTGAAGAGCCTCGACACCACCACGCTCAGCAATGCGCAGATCACGGATATGCTGGTGGAACGTCTTGATCACGACATCCATAGTCACTACCGTCTATACCCTGGCAACTATATCGCGATGGACTGGCTCGACCACACTGACCATCATGACCAGTACACACCTAAGGACGAAGAGACCTTTAAGCAGTATATCGAAGGTCAACTGCAGAAGATTGACCTCGACAACAAGGACGAAGCATTCCTCAGAGAGCAGATTCTGACGATGTACGCCAACCCCACACGCAACTATCTCAAAGCTACCAGCAAGTAGCTCTCTTACGCATCATCGGCTTTACCCACCTCTGGGTAAAGCCGATGATGTTTTTATTTACCTCCATGAAACAACATAACCGCTTCTATATACGCAAGTCTGACCGTAAGGCATTGCTCTTCTTGCTATGCTTGGCGCTTCTCCTTGTGTGTGTTCTGTTTCTCACGGGCAACAATGCCACGGACACCCAAATCGTCACTACCGACACCACAGGCTTGGCCTATCGTTCCTATAACGCTTCAAGGGCTGCTCATCACAAGCCTCAACCCTATCTTACCGAGGATGGACGAAAAGCAGTGCTCTTCGACTTCGACCCCAACACGGCTGACAGCGCCGAACTGCTCAAGCTAGGGCTACAGCCTTGGCAAGTCAGAGCCATCTATAAGTTTCGTGCCAAGGGAGGCATCTATCATACGCCACACGACTTTGGACGGCTTTACGGCATGACGCGGAAGCAATATCAAGAGCTAGAACCTTATATCCATATCAGCGACGACTATCTGCCCGCTTCCTCTCTCTTTGCTTCAAGAAGCGAGGAAGCCAAAGAGCGATATGAACGCTATAAGGCATCCGATGCCTACGTGCCTTATAAGGAATATGACCGCGACACCATCCGTTATCCCATCAAACTGAAGCCGGGCGAGCATATCAGCCTGTCCACGGCTGACACCGCCATACTCAAGAAGGTGCCGGGCATTGGCTCGGGTTGGGCGAGAGCCATCGTCAACTATCGTCAACGATTGGGCGGATTCTATGCGGTGAGCCAACTGCGTGAGGTGGATGGATTCCCGGAAGAGGCGCTCATCTACTTTGTGGTGGACCCGTCTAATATCCAGAAGCTGAATATCAATCGTCTATCGGTCAATCAGCTACGAAAGCATCCGTACATCAACTTCTACCAAGCACGTGCCATACACGACTATCGGAGGCTACACGGCGACATCACCAACATTGACCAACTGCGTCTGCTGAGCGATTTTCCGCCCGAAGCCATTGCCCGTCTGCGCCATTACGTATCCTACTGATCCGTACGCTTGTATTCACCGCCCTCCTGCAAATCTATCTGCTGCAAGAAGTGGGTTAGGCTTGCACCGCTATCTAGGTCTAGCTTCTTACGCAAGCGATAACGTGCGGTCTCAATGCTACGCGTAGAGGTATTGAGAAGCGACGCCATTTCCTTGGACGAAAGACCCATCTTGAGATAGGCGCAGAGCTTCAGATCGTTCTTCTTCAGCAAGGGGAAGCGTGTCACCAGCTTCTGTATATAGTTGTCATAGACGATGTTGAAGTTTTCGGCAAAGGTATCCCAGTTGTCATCCTCCGTGCGTGACATCTTGATATCGTGCCTTGCATCGTTGACAATCTTAGAGATCTTGGCAGCCGACTCCTGCGCCTTCACGCTACGCGAGATGGCTTCCATGTGCTCATCTAGGCCCTGCAAGAGATCGTTCTTGCGTATCAGATTGGTGGTAGAGCTAGCTAGCTCACTGGCTTTATGCTTCAGTTCGGTTTCCAGTTGCTGGCTACGTAGCTCAGCCACCTCCTTCTCCTTCTCTGCTTTTTCTATCTGCAGGCGGGCACGTTGCTCCTTGAGCTGGCGTTCCTTGCGGCGCTGGATACGGCGCATCTTACGTTCGGTGCGATACTGCAACCACTTCACAATGCCTCTGACTGCAGCCACGGTCAGCAAGATATATAAGGCGATGGCCCACCACGTCTCATACCATGCGGGTAGCACACGTATCTGGATGGATGTCTCGGTGTTCTGCCCCGTACTGAGGTTGTGCGCCTTCACCCTGAAGGTGTACGTGCCACTATGCAGCTGGGTATATTCCTTATAGGTAGAGGTCTGCGGCTGTGACCATTCATGGGCATATCCTTCCAGCATACACTGATATTCCACGGCATTCTCGTTGCTATATTCGGGCAGAACAAACTCGATGCGGACCGAGCGCAATGCATGAGGCACTGTTATGGTCTGTGACGGATGTTGCGTGCCGGTGTACATATAGAGTAGAGAGTCATGCTGACCCACAATGCTCCAAAGGCTTCTCACAAAGAGCTTCTTAGCTATCGGTCGTGCCACATACTGATCATTGGTTATAAAGAATCCGTTATCATAGTTGAGTAACGAATGGCGCTCGTCCAGCATACTCACATGACCGAAGGAGTTTTGCAACCGATCGGTCAGATTGCCATTGCTGATATGTTGCACGCGGTAGCCTTTACCATTGGGGTGAGCAAGCGCCACATATCCCTTATTGAACACCCATAGGTTGCCGTTGGGCATCTCTTGGATACGATAACTCTCTGCTGTGGGTGGGAACAAGCGGTCTAGCCATGCCACAGATTCTAAGCGACGCGTACGGGCATCGTACCGTTTGAAGCCCTCAATGGTAGAGATATACACCTTACCTCGTATCAGACAGATGTTATTGACATCGTTCATCGGCAACTCATGACCCTTGCGATAATACTCAGAATGGGTCACGTGTTTGAGATCAGAGGACAAGCGGAAGTGGCGTACGCCTTCGCGCCAATAGCTCACCCATATAGATGCATCTTCGTCAACAAGGAACGTGGTGGACAGGCCGGGCATCTCCTTCAGTCGATGGCTGAACGTAGCACCGCCTTCAGTGACCTTAAGGATGAAGAAGCCGTTGTAGTCGCAGCTGAGCGCATACCCTGGGTGATCACGCAGAGGCACAAAGTCCCAAGTGCCGATGGGTCCATTGACCTTGACGGCTTGGTCGCCATGCACACTGAACGTACCCATATCGGCAGCGCATAGAAGGGTGTTGCCTATCAATCGCAGGTTCCATATCTGCCCCGTGAGTCCTAGCACCGTGGTGGGCTTGACAGAAGGAAGCGACGGGTTGGCGTATAAAGCTTGGGTGGTGGGCATAACATACAGTCCCTGATTGGTACCGAGATAGAGTTGGCTACCCATGACCTGTGCCACATATCCCGTTCCCACGCTGTTATTGATGCCTAGGAGGTTGAGGAACGGACTATTGAGTTCTACATAGGCGATGCCATTATCCAGTCCGAGCCACACGTTGTTGTCCATATCTATCTTCAGCGAGAGGATGGTGTTGTTGAGCAATCCCGACATGCAGTTGGCATAGATAGCGCCCGATGGCGTACCGATGCGTTTCACCATCAGTCCGTCCTTGACCGTTCCAAAGGCTATCACATCGCCATTGGTCGCAGCGCAGTAGACGCGTGCCTGCTTGAGAAGCGGACTGATATCCATCTCATAGGGTGTGAGCTGATGCCCATCATATCGGTAGAGGCCATCGGTCTCCGTGACAAAGAGCATATCTCGCCCTAGAGGAAGCACCGCACAACAAGGTTTGCCCCTCAAGGCCTCAAAGCCCGAAAGACGCTGAAGACATTTGCCATCAAAGCGATAGACACCTTGCAGCGTAGGAATCAGGACGGCGTTACCTATCTTCCCAGCGCGGAAGACACGATAAGGCAGCGAGAACGTGCGTATCTTGCCATTGGGCTGATAGAGGAAGAGTTGGTCTTTGGATATAAAGACGATGCCTTGACGCAAAGGAAAGATGTTCCAGATCTCACCTTGGGGACGATGCTTTGGAGCTAGCTTGTCTGAAAGAGATGTGTAACGGTTGCCCACGAAATAGCCAAAATCGTCACTGCATCCCATATATAGGCGGTTGGAAGAAGGGTCAAAGTAGACCGATCGAGCCGTAGAGTTGTTGGGCGTGTGGAACATCTGCCATTGTCCGCCGTCAAAGACGAGTAAGCCTTTGTTGTTAGCAAAGTACATTCGGGCATCGTTGCCTTGGTCTATCGCCCAGTTTTGTGTACCGCTATGGCTCTCAAGGGTAGTGATGTTGCGCACCAATGGTTGCTGGGCACGCACCAATGGGCATATAATAGATAGGATTAAGAATAATAGTAGTCTGTACATGAATCTTGTTCTTAGCTATGATGACAATGTCAAAGCACGTCGCTTATAAGACGAAAGCTGACGTTTGGAGATCTTATCAAGGTAAATGCAAAGATACAAATAAATTGTTTTTTGGTAATTAATAATTTATTTCTCTTCCTGAATTAATTTATTTTTCTCTCTAATAGGTATGGTTTCAGCAGACGGGCGAACGTCTGACGATGTGTAAAGGCTGTGCTCTAGAAGTGTCATCGTGTAGCTATCGCGCTGACATTTGCTCACGATGGTCCTGCACCCGTCGTCCTTTGTATATACCTTTCCTACGTTCGGGGCGATTGACAAAAGCTCGGCGCATAAAAAAAGCCTCTCGCAACATCACGTTGCAAGAGACCAAATTATTGGAAAAAACATTCTTTTCTATTCATATTTCGATAACGTGCACGCTATCGGATGAGAATGAAGAATGCAAGAGAGACTTATTTCTTATTCTTCTGAAGCCTGCTCGCGGTTGTCATTACGACGTCCACGACCTTCGTGTCCACGGTGTCCGCGAGGAGCACGGGGACGACGCTGCTCTACATATCCTTCTGGTTTGGGCAGAAGCACACGATGAGAGAGCTTGTATTTGCCTGTCTTAGGATCGATCTCGAGGAGCTTCACCTTGATCTTATCGCCTTCATGGATACCTGCTTCCTCTACGGTCTCGAGACGCTTCCAGTCGATCTCAGAGATGTGGAGCAATCCGTCCTTACCTGGCATGATCTCAACGAAGCAGCCATAAGGCATCACTGAGCGTACTGTACCTTCATATACCTCGCCTACCTCAGGAACGGCTACGATGGCTTTGATCTTAGCCAAGGCTGCATCGATGCTTTCCTTGTTAGGTGCGCTCACCTGTACCTTACCTACGCCGTCGGTCTCGTCGATGGTGATGGTAGCACCGGTGTCTTCCTGCATCTGCTGGATGATCTTACCACCAGGGCCAATCACTGCACCGATAAACTCTTTAGGAATCTCCAATGCTACGATGCGTGGCACCTGGGGCTTGAGATCCTCACGTGGCTCAGCGATGGTCTCGGTGAGCTTACCGAGGATGTGCTCACGGCCTTCCTTGGCCTGAAGCAATGCCTTCTCAAGAATCTCGAATGACAAACCGTCACACTTGATATCCATCTGAGTTGCGGTGAGACCGTCTTTGGTACCTGTGGTCTTGAAGTCCATATCTCCCAAGTGGTCCTCATCGCCGAGGATGTCAGACAGGATAGCGTATTTGTCCTCGCCTGGGTTCTTGATCAGACCCATTGCGATACCTGAAACGGGTTTCTTCATTGGTACACCAGCATCCATCAACGCCAATGTTCCGGCACATACGGTAGCCATAGAAGATGAGCCGTTCGACTCTAGGATCTGGCTAACCAAGCGTACGGTGTAAGGGAAATCAGCAGGGATCTGACCCTTCAGAGCACGCCATGCCAAGTGGCCGTGGCCAATCTCACGACGACCTACGCCGCGCTGAGCCTTTGCTTCACCTGTACAGAATGGAGGGAAGTTGTAGTGGAGCAAGAAGCGCTGGTAGCTCTTGTCAAGCACATCGTCCACCATCTTCTCGTCAAGCTTGGTTCCCAAGGTACATGTAGAGAGACTTTGGGTTTCGCCACGGGTGAAGATGCTGCTTCCGTGAGGCATTGGCAATGGAGACACCTCGCACCAGATAGGACGAATCTCGGTGGTCTTACGACCATCAAGACGGATGCCTTCGTCAAGCACACAGCGGCGCATAGCGTCACGCATCACATCGCCGTAGTAGCGTCCAGCCTCTTCGTGCTTCTCTGCGAGCTCGTCTTCAGAGAGATCAGCGTGCGCAGCGTCATACTTTTCGAGGAAGTCGGTGATGAGTTTGTCAAATGCATCCTGGCGTTCGTGCTTTGCCAAGGCTTGCTTAGTGATATCGTATGCTGGCTGATAAAGCTCGTCCTTGATCTGCTGACGCAGGTCTTCGTCGTTCACTTCATCATCATATTCGCGCTTCTTGTCGGTTCCTAGCTCCTTAGCAAGCTCCTCTTGTAGCTCGCACATAGGCTTGATAGCCTCGTGAGCAGCCTTGAGAGCATTGATAAGGTCTTGTTCTGAAACCTCATCCATCTCGCCTTCTACCATCATGATGTTGTCCTTGGTAGCACCTACCATGATATCCATGTCGGCTTCCTTCATCTGCTCGAAGGTAGGATCTACTACGTATTCGCCATTAACACGTGCTACGCGTACCTCGCTGATAGGACATTCGAATGGAATATCTGAACAAGCCATTGCTGCTGAAGCTGCAAATCCAGCCAAAGCGTCGGGCTGATCTACACCATCGGCAGAGAGAAGCATCACGCTAACAAATACTTCGGTGTGGAAATCGGAGGGGAACAAGGGACGGAGCACACGGTCAACGAGACGTGAAGTGAGAATCTCGTTGTCACCAGCCTTACCTTCACGCTTAGTGAAACCGCCGGGGAAACGGCCTGCTGCAGAGTATTGCTCGCGATAATCTACTTGAAGGGGCATAAAGTCGGTGCCTGGAACAGCTTCTTTGGCTGCACATACAGTAGCGAGAAGCACGGTGTTGCCCATACGCAACACGGCTGAACCGTCAGCCTGCTTTGCTACTTTTCCGGTTTCAATTGAGATGGTTCTGCCATCAGGCAATTGAACTGTCTTTGTAATTACGTTCATCTAAAAAAATAAAATCTTATTGTTTTGACCTATACATCTAAGGGAATGGCAATCAAAATAGCACGCAGCACGATGGCTGCAAGCAGTCCAGACCCGTCCTTCCCACAAATTTAAAATCATGCAAATTTACCTATTTTATTATAATTGAACAAAGAACGGTCGTATTATTTAGGATTTTTTATGCGGAGAAGCATGAAGACCATCTGTCACGGGAGGGCGAAACGAAATAATCAAAGTTTCGTTTTGTCATTCAAGTCTTTTCCATTACTTTTGCAAAACTGAATCAGAAAAACAACATTCATGATGATAAAACAATCTCTACACGCACTATCTATTAGTTGCGCCATGCTGATGATGTTGCTCTTAGTGGCATGCAAAGGCGAACAGTTTCAAGTCTCGGGTAGCATAACCAATGCCAAAGACTCGGTATTATATTTCGAACACAATGGCTTGGATGGCTTTGCCGTACTCGACTCGGTAAAGCTTGACGATAAAGGCGAGTTCTCTTTCTCTGACGATAAGGTCAGCAACCCTGAGTTTTATCGCCTCCGCATTGCCGGACAGATTATCAACATCGGTATCGACTCGGCTGAGGTGGTGGACGTCAAAGCCTCTTATCCTCTCATGGCAACCAACTATGAGGTGAAAGGTTCATACGAGAACGAGAAGATCAAGGAGCTTGCGCTCAAGCAGATACAGCTTCAGAACGATTGCAACCAGCTGCTAAGCCAAGGCACTGCCGATGCTGACCAACAGATAGAGAAGCTCATCGCCGACTACAAACTGGACGTGGAGCGCAACTATATCTTCAAGGAGCCTATGAAGGGCTATGCCTACTTTGCCCTGTTCCAGTATGTCGTGATTGGCAACCAGCCCCGTATGATCTTTGATCCACGACGCGATGCCAAGGACAACAAGGTCTTTGGAGCCGTAGCAACGAGCTGGGACACGTTCTATCCGGGCTCGGAACGCGGTCTTAATCTGCACAACATCACCCTCAAGGGCATGCGTGACGAACGCATCGTGCAGAACAACAACCGCACCATCGAGATCGATTCGGCACAAGTGCAGTCGCTTGGCGTCATCCCTATCAACCTCGACGACAACAAGGGTAACACGCGCCGTCTGACTGACCTCAAGGGTAAGGTGGTGATGCTCGACTTCCATGTCTTTGCCTCTGACGCTTCTACCAAGCGCATCATGCAGCTACGTGAGCTCTATAACAAGTATCATGCACAGGGATTTGAGATCTATCAGGTTTCACTTGACCCCAACGAGCACTTCTGGAAGACCTCTACCGCCAATCTGCCTTGGATTTGCGTTTGGGATCCAGAGGGACAAAACTCTGACCTAATCGCTAGTTACAATCTCCAGACGGTTCCTACCTTCTTCTTGATTGACCGCAACAACAAGCTACAAAAGCGCGATGTGCAGATCAGCGACCTAGACAAGGAAATCCAGTCGATGCTCCACTGATGCATCACACCTTATTATATAAAAGGTCATTCGACAGAATATAAAGGTATATTCGGCTCTTATTAAAGACCATTACATATCTGCCCACCTTTCCACGCCATACCGCCAAAGGGGTCTCAAAAGCCCTCTCAACCGGTAGAAAAGCAAGCGTAGAAAGGTGGGCAGAATGCATTCGGATAGCCACAAAAGCGCCACAAAGCGCTTAATCTATATCAAATTATTACTAAAAGGCATGATTTGTGGGAGTTTTGCATTACTTTTTGACTAAATTTTAGTACTTTTGCAGACACTCTGATAGGTATTTATCTGTTTTTACTACGCATTAAGTAACAAGAGTTATGGGAAAAGGATTATATCAATCCGACTACGAACACGACGCATGCGGCGTGGGAATGGTCGTGAATATTCATGGAAATAAAAGTCATCAACTGGTAGACAACGCCCTGAAAGTGCTCGAAAACATGCGGCATAGAGGTGCCGAGGGAGCTGACAACAAGACGGGCGATGGTGCAGGAATCCTATTACAGATTCCGCACGAGTTCATTCTGCTGCAAGGAATACCCGTTCCGGAGAAAGGAAAGTATGGTACAGGACTGATCTTTCTACCAAAAGACCCCATCAGACAGCAATCCATTCTCTCCATTATGATAGAGGAGATAGAACGCGAGAACCTGCAACTGATGCACCTGCGCACCGTTCCGACAAGCCCCGAGTGTCTTGGCGAATCGGCTTTGGCTACCGAACCGGATATCAAACAGATCTTTGTCACGGGTGTTACCGACGATAAAGTTCCCACATTTGAGCGCATCCTCTACATCATACGTAAGCGCATAGAACGTCGCATCACTGACGCCGACTTCTATATCTGCTCTCTGTCAAGCAAAAACATCATCTACAAGGGTATGTTGTCGAGCCTTCAGCTACGCCAATATTATCCCGACTTGACCAACAACTACTTCACCTCGGGACTGGCTTTGGTGCATTCGCGCTTCTCAACCAACACTTTCCCCACCTGGTCATTGGCTCAACCATTCCGTTTGCTATGCCACAACGGTGAGATCAACACCATTCGAGGAAACCGCGGTTGGATGAAGGCACGTGAAAGTGTGCTTTCCAGCGAGGCGTTGGGCGATATCAAGGACATCTCACCAATCATTCAGCCGGACATGTCCGACTCGGCGAGCCTCGACAACGTGTTCGAGTTTTTTGTCATGAGCGGCCTTTCGCTTCCTCATGCCATGGCCATCATGGTGCCAGAGAGCTTCAATGACAAGAACCCCATTAGTGAAGATCTCAAAGCTTTCTATGAGTATCACTCCATATTGATGGAACCTTGGGATGGACCGGCAGCCCTATTGTTCAGCGACGGACGCTTCGCCGGTGGTATGCTTGACCGTAATGGCCTGCGACCAGCACGCTACACCATCACCAAAAACGACATGATGGTGGTAGCTTCGGAAGTGGGCGTAATGGATTTTGACCCCACTGAGATTTCAGAAAAGGGCCGGCTGCAACCCGGAAAGATTCTGCTCATCGACACGCAAGAAGGTAAGGTCTACTATGATGGGCAGATCAAGGAACGATTAGCTACCGAACACCCCTACCGCCAATGGCTTAACACCAACCGAATCCAGCTCGAGAACCTCCGGTCGGGCCGAAAAGTGCGCAATGACGTGGACAATCTGCTACGCAACGAGATTCAGTTTGGCTACGGCGAGGAAGATATCAACAGCACACTCGTGCCGATGTGTACCAAAGGACAAGAGCCAACGGCATCCATGGGTAACGATACGCCACTGGCGGTGTTGTCCGATCGTCCGCAAATCTTCTTCGATTACTTCAGACAACAGTTTGCCCAAGTAACCAATCCCGCTATCGACTCGATACGAGAGAACCTCGTTATGAGTCTGACCGAGTACATCGGACGTGTGGGTACGGGCATCCTCAATCCCAACGAGTCCAATTGTAAGATGGTGCGGCTACCCCACCCCATCCTAACAAATAGCCAGCTGGACATCCTCTGTAACATTCGGTACAAAGGTTTCAACACTATCAAGGTGCCAATCGTATTCGAAGCCAGCAAAGGAGAGGACGGACTGCACGCCGCCTTGGACGAAATATGCCGCAAAGCGGAAGAAAGCGTAGACGAAGGATACAACTATATCATCCTTTCCGACCGCATGGTGGACGAGAATCACGCCGCCATCCCATCTCTACTGGCCGTGAGCGCAGTGCACCACTACCTCATTGACGCGGGCAAACGTGTACAGACGGCGCTCATAGTGGAGTCGGGAGAAATCCGCGAAGTGATGCACGCAGCCTTGTTGTTGGGTTATGGCGCCTCAGCGCTTTGCCCTTACATGACCTACGCTATCCTTGACCAACTCGTCAAGCAGAAACGGGTGCAAGAAAACTACGAGACGGCAGAGGCAAACTATATCAAAGCGGTCAAGAAAGGGCTCTTTAAGATTATGGCAAAGATGGGTATCTCAACCATACGATCGTACCGCGGGGCTAAGATCTTTGAGGCTGTGGGGCTCTCTGAAAGCCTGTTGAAGCACTATTTCGGTTCGAGCAGCAGTTCGATAGGTGGCATCGGGCTCAAGGAGATAGCCGCTGACGCCATCCGTCTGCACAACGCAGCCTATGCCAAACAGCCTCAGCAGGCGTTCCTTCCCAACAATGGCCTGTTCCATTGGCGCCGCGATGGTATCAGCCACGCATGGAATCCAGAGACCATCGCTACCCTTCAGCTTGCCACACGCAAAGGCGACTATGCCTTGTTTAAGAAATATACCCAACTGGCGGACGCCAAAACACACCCCATCTTCATCCGCGACTACCTCGATATCAAGCGCAATCCCATCAGCATAGAGGAGGTTGAGCCGGTGGAAGAGATTGTGAAGCACTTCGTTACGGGCGCTATGTCATTCGGCGCATTGTCCAAAGAGGCGCACGAAGCACTCGCCTTGGCGATGAATAAGCTCGGCGCACGATCCAATACGGGCGAAGGTGGCGAAGACAATGCACGTTTTCATAGCACACAGGACGGCATCTCGCTCTCAAGCAAGACCAAACAGGTGGCCAGCGGACGCTTTGGCGTGACCACCGAGTATCTTGTCAATGCCGAAGAGATACAGATCAAGGTGGCGCAAGGAGCTAAACCAGGCGAGGGCGGACAACTGCCGGGCTTCAAGGTCAACGAAGTCATTGCCAAGACGCGCCACTCCATTCCAGGCATCTCGCTCATCTCGCCACCTCCTCACCATGATATCTACTCAATTGAGGACCTCGCCCAACTGATATTCGACCTAAAGAATGTCAACCCTCAAGCCGCTATAAGCGTGAAGCTCGTGGCCGAAAGTGGTGTAGGAACCATCGCCGCGGGTGTCGCTAAAGCCAAAGCTGACCTCATCGTGATATCCGGAGCCGAAGGCGGAACGGGGGCAAGCCCTGCCTCTTCGATGCGTTATGCAGGTGTATCGCCCGAGATTGGCATTGCCGAAACGCAGCAAACGCTGGTCAAGAACGGCCTTCGTGGACAAGTGCGCCTACAGGTTGATGGCCAACTGAAGACCGGCCGAGACGTTATTCTCATGGCTTTGCTCGGCGCAGAGGAGTTTGCCTTCGGTACAGCAGCACTGATTACGCTCGGCTGTGTGATGATGCGCAAGTGTAATCTCAACACTTGTCCGATGGGAGTAGCCACCCAAGACGAGCGACTAAGGGCTCACTTCCGTGGCGATTACCACTATGTGATCAACTTCTTCCGCTTCCTTGCCGAGGAGGTACGCGAATACTTGGCGGCATTGGGGTACACACGATTGCAAGATATCATCGGTCATACCGAACTGCTGAAGCCTTGCATCCCTACGCAAGGAAAGCAATCAACGCTCGACTTCTCTCGTCTGCTGCACCAAGAGCAGGGCGACACCACGCTCTATCACTCTAAAGAGCAAATCCATGATCTCTCTAACGTGCTAGATCAGCAACTGCTCCGCGGCGCAAAGAAGGCGGTGGAACATAGCGAGGAGGTCAATCTCGACTTCGCCATCAAGAACACCGACCGTGCCGTAGGTGCGATGTTATCAGGCGTTATCGCCAAGAAATATGGCGAAGAGGGCCTACCCGAAGATACGATCAACGTCAAGTTTAAGGGTTCGGCTGGTCAAAGCTTCGGTGCATTCCTCACCAAAGGCGTCGACTTTAAGCTCGAAGGCGAAGCTAACGACTACTTTGCCAAGGGACTGGCGGGTGGTCGCATCACGATTCTACCGCCAATAAGGAGCAACTTTGCAGCCGAAGACAACATCATTGCGGGCAACACCGGCCTATACGGAGCCACTTCAGGCGAACTCTATATCAATGGTATGGTGGGCGAACGCTTTGGTGTGCGCAACTCAGGAGCTACTGCCGTGATTGAAGGCGCGGGCGATCATTGCTGCGAATACATGACCGGCGGGCGCATCGTAGTGCTCGGAGAGACTGGCCGAAACTTTGCCGCGGGTATGAGCGGAGGCGTGGCGTATGTCTGGGACAAGCACCACAACTTTGACTACTTCTGTAATATGGACATGGTAGAAATCAATCTTGTAGAGGAAAGCAGCTACCGCAAGGAGCTACACGAGCTCATACGCCAACACTATCGATACACCGGTTCAAGACTGGCACGCACCATGCTTGATGACTGGAACCACTATGTGGGTGAGTTTATACAAGTGGTGCCTATCGAATACAAGCGCGTGCTGCAAGAGGAACAGGTGCGCAAGCTACAGCAAAAGATTGCCGATATGCAGCGCGACTATTGATTCCGTCCTCTCATCTACCATCATTCAGCATCCAAAACAACCTTACAAGACACAACGATTATGGGTAATCCAAAAGCATTCTTGACCATTCCACGACAAGAAGCCGGCTATAGGCCAATACACGATAGAATCCACGACTTTGGCGAAGTGGAACAAACACTCAACAGCAAAGACCGCCGCACACAGGCAAGTCGATGCATGGACTGTGGCGTACCATTCTGCCACTGGGCTTGTCCGCTCGGTAACAAACCGCCCGAGTGGAACGATGCCCTATACAAAGGTGACTGGGAGCTGGCTTACCGACTGCTCAACGCCACCAACGACTTCCCCGAATTCACCGGACGCATCTGCCCCGCCCTATGCGAAAAGGCTTGCGTGCTCAACCTCACCGAACATGAACCCACCACCAACCGCGAGGACGAAGCTGCCATCACAGAGCATGCGTGGGACGAAAACTATATCACGCCTCATCTGCCCCAGCGCAATGGCAAGCGCGTAGCGGTGGTAGGAGCAGGTCCTGCTGGCCTAGTCACAGCCAATCGCCTCAACCAAAAGGGTTACAAGGTGACGCTGATAGACGCTCGCGAAGATGCTGGCGGACTGCTGCGATATGGTATTCCCAACTTCAAACTGAACAAAGCGGTGATTGACCGACGCATGGCTCTGCTACGTGAGGAGGGTATCGAGACGCTGTTTAACACGGCATTGGCTCCCGCACCGCAAGCGCTAAAGGGCGAACCTACCCGTGAGATACACGAGGTGAGCATCGATGAGCTTGCCAACGATTATGATGCAGTGGTCGTAGCTACCGGTACACCTACCGCACGTGACCTGAATGTGCCAGGCAGAGAGCTACACGGGGTGTACCTCGCCCTTGAGATGCTAGCTCAGCAGAACCGCTTGCTCGCTGGAGAAGAGATTGACAAGGAACAACGCATCAACGCTAAGGGCAAGAATGTGCTGGTCATTGGCGGTGGCGACACGGGCTCCGACTGCATCGGAACGGCGCATCGACAGGGATGTAAGAGCGTCACCCAGATTGAGATTATGCCCAAACCACCCGTCGGACCCGACGATCCCAACTCGCCTTGGCCCAACTGGCCGCGCACGCTCAAGACCACTTCGTCTCATGAGGAAGGCTGTGAGCGCCGTTGGAACATCAACACGCTAGAGTTTATCGGTAAGGATGGCAAGCTCACGGGGGTACGCGTGCAACCCATTGACTGGAAACCTAATCCCGAAGGTGGCCGTCCGCTGATGGTAGAAGCTGGCGAGCCTGAGGTGATCAAGGCCGAGATGGTGCTGCTGGCGATGGGCTTCCTACGTCCAGAACAACCCGCCTTCCCCGCTAACGTGTTTGTGGCGGGCGACGCTGCAAGTGGTGCTTCGTTAGTGGTACGCGCCATGGCTAGTGGTGCGGAGACTGCCAAGAAGGTGGACCAGTACCTCTCACGATAAGCACAACCTACACGAAGAGCCGCTATCATCGTGCCTCATCATAGGCAAGATGGTAGCGGCTCTTTGCGTATATATATAATAAGGTGGCGCGATCAGAGCTCGTCGTCGTCATCGTCAAAGCCAAACAGCACCGGATCGATGAACGCATCCATCTGTCGGCGGTCTTTCTTCGTAGGACGACCCGTACCGCGCTGACGATCCACAAAGCCACTGATCCTACTCATCTCAAGCAGTTCATACTGCTTAGGATCTGTGACGTTCTCATAGATCTCAGGCAGAAGCTTAGCGCCCACACGCTGTTCGATGGCTTTCAGCACCCTAAACGAATAGGTCACGGGCGGCTTACGCACACTGATAACCTCACCCACCTTCACGTTGCGTGATGGTTTGACATTGACACCATTAAGCGTCACCCTATTGTTCTTGCACGCATCCGACGCCAGCGAACGTGTCTTGAAGATGCGGGCAGCCCATAACCACTTGTCAATGCGTGCCTCGCGCGGTCCGTCGGTTTGCGCTGAGATCGTAGCACCATGTTTATTATTTGGCATTTACTTCTTTCCTAACTTGTTAAACTGATTCATTGTGATGTCGATACCGGCAAGGACGAACGAGCGGATAATCTCCACTGCATGGTCGATAGCTGGCTGGAGCTGCGTCATATCCTCGGCGCTATACTTGCCCAGCACCCAATCAATCTGCCCTCCACGGGGATAATCGTTGCCGATACCCATGCGCAGGCGGGCATAGTTTTGCCCGATGAGCTGCTGGATATGCCCCAATCCGTTGTGGCCGCCATTTGATCCGTTGGCCTTCAAGCGGAAAGCGCCCAGCGGCAGAGCCACATCGTCCGATACTACAAGCAGTCGGCTCTCATCGATATTTTCCTTATTGAGCCAGTAACGCACCGCATTGCCCGACAGATTCATAAAGGTGGTGGGCTTTAAGAGGATGACCTTCCTACCCTTGATGCTCGTCTCGGCTACGAAGCCATAACGCTTGTCTTCAAAACAAATATTGGACGCTTTGGCAAAAGCGTCCAATACCATGAATCCTGTATTGTGTCGGGTGTCCTGATACTCTGCACCGGGATTACCCAAACCACAAATTAAGTATTTATCCATTACTTAGATTGTTGTCTTACGTGTACCCAAGTGCCTTCCCGTCATGGCATTGGCGCTCTTGAAAGAAAGACGCTTGGGATCTAAAATGTAGACTTTTCCGAGGGACAGATTACTCTGCAGCGGCAGCAGCAGCGGCAGCAGCGATAGAGTTACGTGTAGCCTTCACTGAGCATACTACAACCTCCTTAGGAGTAACGAGCTCAAGACCTTCGTAGCTCAAAGCACCTACCTTGATGCTCTTGCCAAGACCCAATGCAGTAACATCTACATCGAGGTGCTCAGGAATCTGCTGGTAAGGAGCGCAAACATTAATCTTACGGATAGAGAGGTTCATACGACCACCATCACGTACACCCTGTGCAAGACCTACGAGCTTAACAGGAACACCGATTGTGATAGGCTTCTGATCATTTACCTCATAGAAGTCAACGTGCAACAATGCGTCTGTTACTGGGTGGAACTGAAGCTCCTTGAGCACTGCAGTGTGGCTCTCGCCGTCGATAACAAGATTGATTACATAGATGTGAGGAGTGTAAACCAGCTTACGGAGCTCGCTCATAGGAGCTGCGAATGACATTGCTACTGGCAAACCGTTCTCACCCTTAGCCTCACCATAGAGGTTACATGGTACCAAACCTTCCTTACGGAGTGACTTAGAAGCTTTCTTTCCAAGGTCTGTACGCTTCTGACCTGTTACGTTAATCTCTTTCATTTGATTGTGTTACTCTAAAATTAAGATTGATTAAATGATGCCTTAATTCACCATCACACGAGATGTGCTTAGTAAAAAAGCGGTGCAAAGTTACTGCTTTCTGCCCAAATGAGCAAACATTCGGCTTAGAAAGATGTACGCGAAAGCCGCAATCGCGCCATTCTGTCACCTCTTTTTGCCATAATGTCACCCTAGATGGACGTTGGAACGCTTGTTGCATTACTCTCAGTGTAAACATTACAGAACATTAAACATTAAATATAGGAGATCAGAATCATGACAGATTACAGAAACAGTTGGTTGCCAGAGGTATTCGGCGACTTCTTCAATACAGGCAATATGAACCGTGTCAGCGCTACCGCACCAGCCATTAACGTTCTTGAAACCGCTGATGAGTATATCGTAGAGCTTGCCGTTCCTGGCATGACACGTGAAGACTTTGAGGTCAATATCAACGATGATGGCGACCTACACATCAAGATGGAGCATAAGAGCGAGCCCGTAGAGAAGGCGCATTACCTACGTCGCGAGTTTGCCTATGGTCGCTATGAGCAGACCTTGGTACTGCCCGAGGATGTAGATCACGAGAAGATAGGTGCTCGCGTAGCTGATGGTGTGCTCACCGTGACGCTTCCTAAGCTTCGTCCTAACCAGCAGAAGATCACTCGTAACATCGAGATAGGATAACTATCGATATACCATCAACCACTAAGACACTAGATACAGAAGGTAAAAGATAATAGTTTCTCATAAGCAAATAATTACATAAAGCAGTAAGTAGGTGTTATTTCGTATTTTTTATATTCCCCGAGTGCGTGAGCATTCGGGGTTTTTTATATCTTTGCATAACCTAAGCTGCACTCGGGAAATAGAAAGCAAGCTTTCTTTCCGCTCGTTTGCATTAGCTTTGCATTTACGAAATAACAATATCAATACATTTTTATCAATCTAATAGCAAGTTATGATTATCAACATTCTGACCATCCTTGCCGGAATAGCCTTGGTGCTTTGGGGTGCCGACCGGCTCACTGATGGTGCTGTGGGCATAGCCCAACGCATGCGCATCCCTCAACTGGTGATTGGTCTCACCATCGTAGCCATGGGCACATCGATGCCCGAGTTTTGTGTCAGTTTGGTTTCTGCCATAGAGGATAAGCCCGACCTCGCTGTGGGCAACGTGGTGGGAAGCAACATCTTCAACGCGCTGTTCATTGTGGGCATCACCGCCTTGGTAGCCCCCATCACCATCAGTCGTGTGACCGTCGCTAAGGATATCCCCTTTGCCTTGGTAGCCTCGGCACTGCTGATGATTCTCTGTATCAACGACTGGCGCATCACGAGGGTGGATGCCGCAGTGCTGTTTGCCTTGTTTGTGGTGTTTATGGTGCTGACCATTCGAGGTGCGCTGGAGAGCCGCAGCCATGAGGAAGAAGGTCAGGAGAGCACGTCTGCCCAACCTATGAAGGTGTGGAAAGCATGTATGTGGATCGTTGTGGGACTGGCTTGCCTTATCTTCGGTAGCGACTGGTTTGTCAAAGGTGCTACCGCCGTGGCCAAGAGCTTTAACATCTCAGATGCTGTGATAGGCTTGACGATTGTAGCTTGCGGTACGTCTCTGCCTGAGCTAGCCACCAGTGTGGTATCGGCACGCAAGGGCGACAGCGGCATTGCCATCGGCAATGTGCTGGGCAGCAACGTGTTTAATATTCTCTTTATCTTAGGAGGATGCGGACTAATCTGTCCGATGAATATCACGGGCATAACCAATATCGACCTTTCACTGCTGGTGATATCGATTATGCTATTGTGGTTGTTTTCTTTCACCAAGTACACCATCTGCCGCTGGGAAGGTGCAGTGCTCTCACTGACCTTCGTGGGCTATATGGTATGGTTGGTGTGTGGAGTCTAGAGTTGTGCGTCCTTTGTCTTGCGGTAGCTGGCAAAGGCCTCGTCATAAGCTGCGAGCTGCTCAGCGGTCTTACCCTTAAGGGTAGCTCGCAGACCTTTATAGTATCTCACTAGCTTCTGCTTGAGCGCTGTCTTATCGGCATCTGTGGCCTTTCCGCCTACGAAAGGTTCATACATCTTGTCCAGATCCTTCTGCATCTGAGGCACGAGGGTAGCCAGGAACTCCAAATCGCCGGTATAGCTAGGTGTGGCTACGCTGTCCGTGACTGCCATGGCTTGCTTTGACGAGTCGGCTTCGGTCTGCGTGGTCTGCGTCACAGTGGCTTGGGCATCGTCGCTCTGGAACGGATTGTTCTGGACAAAATAGAATCCGGCATAGCCTATACCTACAAGAACCAGCACGCATGCCACTCCTACAAAGAAGCGCTTACCGGGCAACGAGGCGTGGAACGATGCCGAAGAAGTGGTGCGGCGCACCTTACGGCGATGCTCCATACCTTCTAGAAACTCGTCTACGCTGCTATATCGCTGACTGCTGCTATAGCTACAACTGGTGCGTATCACCTCATAATAGTCGGCATCGAGATGTAGCTCCTTGAGCAGAACGCCCAAAGAGAAGATATCTACACGTGCTGTGGGGAGCGTAGAGCCGTCCTTGACCTCGGGGGCAATGTAGCGTTGCTCAGCTTGCGGTTGTGAGAGGTTGTCCACATAGTGCTGCTTGAAGAAGAGCACACGCACGTCATTGCTCTTCTTGGTCACAAAGATGGTGGCCGGACCGAGCGCTCCATGAACCAGTTTCAGCCCGTGCAGATAGCTCAAGGCTGAAGCCACTTGGCTCACCAAGCGTTTCTTCTCATCGTCGCTATGATTCTCCTTGAGATAGTCGGTAAGGCTACGAGCATCCTCCCAAGCCACGGTGAGCACGGGATGGCCTTGCGCATCATCCTTCAGAGCAAGGCTCTTGAGAACAAACGGACTATCAAAGGTCTCACTCTGCTTGAAGGTTCGTTCAAGCGTCTTGCGATAAACAGGTTTCCCTACGTATGGCTGGCGGATCGAAATCTGCAACACTGGCTTACCACCCTCTACCGCAGTGGCAAGGCGAAACACGCCGCCTTTGTTCATTTCTTTGTTCTCATTCATACTCTTACTCGTATCCTACTTTTCCCAAAAAGCTGCTTTGGAATGTATATATATTCTAAAATGATTGACACTGCAGCAATGACAAGCATGCTGAAATGCATCGGATTTACATTATTTCTTGCAAAGTTAAACATTAATATCGCTTTTGCAAAGGATTAGCTTTGCTTTTTTGGAAATTCGGCTTTCGCCCTTACACATTCCCAAACCCATTCTCTTATCTACCCATACGTATGCTTTACCTCTATCGGGAAGCCTTTGGCGGAATCAGAATCAATTTATTTTTCCGAAACTTTTAATTTATTTTTCTGTAAAAATCAATTTATTTTTTGTTCCCAAAGAGACTTTCCCTGCTTATCAGCAAGCCTTTATAACGATGAAAGCCCCGCTATCTTAGCAGACAACGAGGCTTCTCTGAATATATAAAATAATAGGCAAGTAATGGCCTTTCCTTACTCGGCGGTGAACGTTGCACGCAGTGGCAACTGATCAGATGCCGTTCCTACATAGGCGGTAAAGCTACCGGGGGTGTACTTCCAATCGTGTGCCGTGGTGTCCCAGTAGCACAGCGCGCGCCGATTGATGGTCAGTGGCACAACCTTCGACTCACCAGGCTGAAGCTCTACCTTAGCAAACGCCTTGAGTTCCTTTGTAGGGCGGTCTATGGTAGAAGCGCCATCGTGCAGATAGAGCTGCACCACCTCAGCGCCTGCCACCTTACCCGTGTTGGTGACACGAACGGTAAAGATCAGTGTGCTGTCCGTAGCTGCCATGCGTGGGCTTGCAGCTTTCAGATCGTTTAGGCTGAAGGTGGTGTAGCTCAGGCCATGTCCGAAGGCAAACAACGGACGCACCTTCTGCTTATCTACCCATCGATAGCCCACATAGAGGCCTTCCTTATATTCTTCATCTATCACCTTATGATCGGCACGCCATACGCCGGGGTAGGCATTCAGGGCGTGTGCAGCCACATCTTCGAGGCGTACGGGCCATGTGAAAGGTAGCTTGCCTGACGGATTGACCTTACCCGTGAGCACATCGGCAAGGGCGTTGCCAGCCTCAGAGCCGATAAACCAGCCCTGGACGATGGCGCCGACGCGAGCGCTCCAAGGCATAGCCACAGCGTTGCCGGAGATGTTCACGTACACCACATGGCGGTTGGCCTTGGCCAAAGCTTCGATCAGGGCATCTTGATCGTAAGGCAAACCATACTGTTTGCGGTCATGTCCCTCGCAGTCTTGGTAGTCGCTCTTGTTCAGTCCGCCAAAGATGATGACATAGTCGGCATCCTTTGCCTTGGCCACAGCGTCAGCAATGAGTTGTGAAGCCGAACGATTCTCGGAGAGATCTTGTCCCGTGGTGACACCATTATAGTTGCCGGTGACATCGCCCACATATCCGCGCTCATAGTCGACGGTGATGTTGTGCGGAGCAAGGGCGGCACGTAAGCCATCCAGCGGTGACACTTCACGTTGCACCTTGAGCGAGGATGAGCCACCACCGACGGTCATCATCTTCACCGCATTCTCACCTACCACCAACACGCGGTGGGTCTTACTGAGGTTGAGCGGAAGCGTCTGACGATCGTTCTTAAGCAGGACGATACCTTCAGTGGCTATCTTTCGGGCGGCTTCATAATGACTCTCTGAACAGAGGAAGCCTTGGGCACGATTAGGATTCATCGTGGTGCGGAAGTAAAGACGTAGGATGCGGCGCACCTTATCATTGAGTTCGGTCTCCGTATAGCGTCCTTCCTTGATGCCTTGCTTATACGCGCTGGCGAGGTAATAGCTCTCGTAGGCATTAGAAGCGCCTGTGTGCAGACCGTCAGTCCATGTACCAAACTCCATATCCAAGCCGTTACGGACAGCCTGATCGGTGTCGTGCGTGCCACCCCAGTCGCTCACCACTACGCCATCAAACTGCCATTCGCCTTTCAAGATATCGTTGAGCAGATACTGATTATGGCAGTTGTGCTGGTCACGATAGAGGTTGTAACCACCCATCAAGCCCCAGGTGTGTCCTTGCTTGACAGCAGCTTCGAAGGCGGGGAGATAGAGTTCGCGGAGCGTGCGTTCGTCTATGATGACGTTGGACTGGAATCGATACTCCTCATCATTGTTGAGCGCAAAGTGCTTCACACATGCTGACACACCCTTGCTCTGCAATCCTTGGATATAAGGCACTACCATCGTGGATGATAGATAAGGGTCTTCACCCATGTATTCGAAGTTGCGTCCGTTGAGCGGCGTGCGGTATATGTTCACGCCGGGGCCCAAAATCATGTCCTTGCCACGATAGCGTGCTTCCTCGCCGAGGCTCTGTCCGTAGAGCATACTAAGCTGAGGATTGAACGAAGCGGCCAGACAGGTGAGCGCGGGGAACGCGATGCAGGAGTCGTTGGTTTGCCCTGCCTGCTCCCACTCGTCCCAAAGCACATCGGGACGCACACCATGAGGGCCATCGTCGGTCCAGAAGTCGGGGAAGCCAAGGCGTGGAACGCCCGCTGAGGAGAACTTGCTCTGCGCATGGAGGATGCGTATCTTCTCATCAAGGGTCATGCGTGAGAGGGCATCATCGATGCGTTGCTCCACCGGAAGGGTGGCATCGAGGTAAGCAGGGGTGCTGGTTTGGGCATGCGTCGTGCTGACGGAGAGCGTCAAGAGGAGCGCAAACCCAATCCTGCGAAGTGAATGTGTACTGCTGAGTGTTACCATAATATTGCTGAAAGATTCTTTTTATATTCTTCGTTATCGACCTTTATAGGCTTCCGCCGAGAGCAGAACGTCTTAGAAAAGGGGTTGTAGAAGAGGTTATTTCTTTTGGAAGATGCGCACATAGTCGACACTCATCGTCACAGGCAGAGCGCTGTTGTCCACACCATTGTAGCCACCCCAGTCGCCACCCCAAGCCAGATTGAGGATGGGATAGAACGGAACGTCAAACGGCCATTGCGCTTTGCCACTGTGATCATTGGTGTAACGGAGCTTCTCCACGCCATCAACGAGGAACGCGATGTACTCGGGTGTCCACTCACAAGCGTAGACGTGATAGTCGGTCTCTGCCGTAGGGAGGAACATAGAATAGTGTTCAATGGCGGTGTTGGTATTGTTATACTTGGTGCAATGGATGGTGGAGCTCACCTGATTGGCATCTACACCCACCTCTTCCATGATATCTATCTCGCCACAACCGGGCCAGGGGTTAGCTGAATAGTCATTATTGGCAGGCATCATCCACCATGCAGGCCATGTGCCTTTACCCTGTGGGAGCTTGATAGAGGCTTCAAAGTAACCATAGGTCCACCCTTCGGTCTCCTTGGCATAGATGCGACCAGAGTAGATATGGCCTTCAGCGTCTTGGTAGCAATGGATGTTGAGTTTGCCATCCTTGAGATACACCACCTTATCATTGCGTACATACTCTTGCAGTTCGTTGTTGACCCAACCGGGTTTCGCCACCTGATAGGTCCAGTCAGAGCCGAGTGTGGTGCCATCAAACTCATCATTCCACACCAGTTCATAGCCCTCAGGAATGGTCATATCGGCAGTAGGACGTCCCGACTGCTGCACGCTGATGTTGCTACGGGCGCTTCCGCTCTTGACCACAACGTTGCCGGTACGGGCTTCGCTACTGGTGTTGGCTGCCACCTTGAGGGTGATGGTGCCTGTGGCTGAGCCGGTATTGGCATTGGATATGGTAACCCAACTGCTCTCGCTGTAGGCTGTCCATTCGCCTCGTGTGGCATTGACGGTCACTTGGAAGTCGGCCCCAGCATCACTGGCTTGCACCGCAGAGGTGCTCAACGTGAGCTTATCTTCATTGTTTGGTGTGATGATGGTGTTGTCATTGCTATGCCCGCAAGCCGAGAAAGAGGCTATAGAGAGTAATGAGAAAAGGATGATTCGGATTGTTTTCATTCGTTCAATTGTTGATTGATAGTCAAGTGTCAAGACCATAGATACATAGGCAGAAAGTGAAAAGCGGTTGGGAGCATCTGTCTCGGTATGCGAGCATCTCCCAACCGCAGTATTATTATAAACTAACTAACCTACATAATCATTGTCTATTTAGGATTATGCTTCTGGATAATGATGTCGCTCACCTTGGTAACAAGGCCAGCTGGACATCCACCGAGGTCGATGATAAACTTCACCTTCGTAGCGGTGGCATCCACATCCTTACCATCCTGTGTAACCTTCGGGAAGCGCTTAGCGTAGCGCAAGAGGTTATCGCCTCGCTTCAGGGACACTGGGTAAGCGTAGATGAGCGTCGCCTGGTCGTCATCGGCGCATACCTTGATGGTAGCAGTTTCCATTGCTTCGCTCACATTGACCTTTACGCTGAAGTCGTAAGCCTGTCCTGCCTGCAGATCGACCTGCTGCTCAGGATGGATAGAGCATTGGCCTTGCCACTGTGCGGCTGTTGCTGCATTGGCGGTGATGGTGTATACGCCGTCAGCATAGCTGAATCCAGGGTCAGCAATCTGTGCCCAACCAGCGTCAGCCCACCAGAACTGCATTGCACCACAGCTATTAATAGGTGCTGCAAGGTTCAGATCTGAGTTGACATCGCACCAGTTTACATTGTCTGGATCAAAGTCGGTAGATGGCGCGGGGTCGTCACCATTGATCAGAGAGAAGTGCCAGCAGATGCTAGAGAGGTCGAGCACCAACTCTGCATACTTGTCATCGATAGACAGGATGCGCAAGGTGTAGTCGCCATTGAGCATCTCCTCTGACGCCATATAGGGGAAGAGGGTCTTGGCGGGAAGTGTGATGGTCTCTACGCCAGTAGCGTCGTCATAGCCTAAGGCATACTTTGCTTCGTCCTTCGTGCCAAACTGACCTACCACTGCGGTGCTGTAGTCTTCGCTCTTGCTTACGCCTAGCGAGGTGATACCAGTGTTACAGAAGGTCAAACCATCCTCACCAGCACTATACTTATAGGTGTTATCGGCTGAGAAAGTGATGCGGTCATCATAGATTCCTTGTCCTTCTTTATCGTTAGGAGCGGCTGACCACCATCCCGTACCATCCGTTCCGGGTTCACCACAACCCATGTGGCCTTTCTTGGCGCTATAGATTCGCCATTCCTTAGAGCCACCATTGGTGAGATACTTGATGGTCTTGGAGAAGTCGTAACGTGTGTTGTCCACGGTGAAAGTGCCTTCCACCTCACCATCGCTGATACCGTTGCGGTTGCCAACCTTTAGCTTATAGGTGTAAGTACCTTTGAAGACGTAGTACTTCTGGTATCCGTTGACGGTGGTTTTAACGGCTGGCGAACCGTCAATCTCCCAGATTGGGTACATGCCAGCGTTGTTAAGCGTGAAGGTTACGATGTTGGTTTCCTGGTCAACGGTCACGCTATAGTCGGCATCGGCTATGGAAGGAGCGCCATTGGGGTCAGCTCCAGCAAACTCGTCGGGCGAGCATGCCACCAGCGATAAGGCGGTGGCGATGGCCAGACAGAATGATTTGATTATCTTGTTCATAATGAGATGTCTTGATTAATAGTTGTTTTGAACGAGGTTAGCATCAGCGCTGAGCTCGCTTTGAGGTATTGGCAGATACTTCTTGCTTTCGCTCCAGGTAGCTGTGCGATAACCTTCTGCATCGGGTACAAGGGTAGAAGCGGCTTTGCCAGAGCGTACAAGGTCCCAATAACGCTTACCTTCACCTACAAACTCGAGGTGACGTTCGTTAAGGATATCGTCTACACTGAGAGTTGTAAGGTCACTCAAGCCAGCACGAGCACGCACCTTGTTGACATAGCTACGGGCGGTACCCTGGTCTCCGTTGGTACGAACGAGAAGCTCGGCAGCGTTGAGCAAGGTCTCAGAGAAGCGATAGATGCGGTAGTTGTTGTTAAAGTTGAGGTCGGCATCCCAGCCTGCATCCTTCACGTTCTCGGTCAGAGGGAGATACTTATTGAGGAAGAAGCCAGTGTGTTGCCATGCCGCAGTGTAGGTGATACCGTTCTCCTCAGCCACCTTATCAGCGTTGAAGCAAGTGGCATCGCGGCGCGTATCGTTGTCAGCAAACATGTCGTAGCACTCTTGTCGCACGGGTCCGAAGCTCCAACCATTGTCTACGCCTGCTACGCCAGAGGTCCATCCACGTGGGCCAAGTAGTCGAGGAAGCACCGTTCCACCCACTGCGAGCGGTGTAGACCAGCCGCGTGCGTGGTTAGCATCGTCATAGTTGACCTCGAAGATGCTCTCTGCGCACCATTCGCCCGACTCCTTCCACACATCTTCATAGCTAGGATTGAGGGCATAGTCACCACTGTTGATGATGTCGTTCATATATCCAAGCGCCTTAGCATAGCGTGTTTGGTCGTTCTGATACATCACCATCTCAGCATAAATCATGTATGCAAACGCCTTGGTAACGCGTCCTTCGTTGCCCGCAGTGGCTTTCATAGGAAGCTGAGCACCATATTGTGAGAGGGTTTCCTCAAGGTCCGTGATGACGTTGGTGTACACCTCATCAGCTGAGAGTTGTGGTGCCTTATAGTCGCCGGATAGGTTGGCGGTGAAGTAAGGGATGTTACCCCAAAACTTCCATAGGTTCATGTAATAGTAAGCACGCAACACACGCGCCTGACCACGGTAGCTATTGGCTTTTTCTTCGGTGATATCCACACCGTCAATCTGCATCGCAGTCTCTAGATAAGCTAACACATCGTTGCAGCGTTTCACCCCTGAGTACTCGTCAGTCCATAGCGCAGAGAGGGTGTGATCGGCGTCAGCGTTGTAGTTTTCCATCAGTTGCCACTCGAGCATGTCGCTTGCTGTGGCACCACCGGGATAGATATCGTCAGCCATGATGTCGCTACAGAGGTTCAGAGGCGAGTAGCTTCCGTTGCCCCAATCGGGCCAGTGAAGTGGATCATAGGCTGCTACGAGAGCCTCTTGGATATGTGCATCGGTAGTATAATATTCGTCAACGGGATCTGCCGTAGGCGGGTTGACCTCCAAGAAATCCTTGCTACATCCTGTCAGTCCGGCGATGGAGAGAGCGAGGATGGCTGTTGTCAATATATGCTTTGTTTTCATTGTCGTATTGGTTGATAGTTGTTAGAATGTTAGATTGAATCCCACTGTCCATGTGCGAGCCTGTGGATACACACCATAATCGACGCCGAGAGAGGTTCCTCCGGATGCGATTTCAGGATCAAATCCGTGGTAACGTGTCCAAGTGAAGAGGTTCTCAGCCATGACATAGAAGCGGAGGCGCTCCACGAAGAAACGTTTGGTAAGCTGTTGGGGAAGTGTGTAGCCGAGAGAGATGTTCTTCAGGCGGAGGTAAGAGCCGTCAAAGATATACAGATCAGAGCTCTGCCAGTTGTTAGCGTCACCATTGAAGAGGCGAGGCACCTTGTTTGACGTGCCAGGACCGGTCCAGCGGCTGAGCATCCAAGAAGGATAGTTGCTTGAAGCGATGTCCGTACGATGTGTAGCATCGAAGACATCAACGTCAGCTACGCCCTGCCAGAACATGTTAAAGTCGAATCCGCGCCATTCAGCATTGACGTTAAGACCGAAGCTCCACTTAGGTGTACCGTTACCGATGTCGGTCTTATCGTTGGCGTCAATCACGCCGTCGCCGTTAAGATCCACAAAGCGTACGTCGCCAGGTTGGGCGTTAGGCTGAATGATAGTGCCGTCAGCGGTGGTGTAAGCGCGTACCTCATCCATTGTTTGGAAGATTCCGGCTGTCTTATATCCATAGAAGAATGGGAAAGGATGGCCGTTCTCAGCGCGTGTGATGGTTCCCACGCCTTGGAAATTGTCGAGGTCTGCATAACCCGTCTCGTTGCCATACTGGATCAGTTCGTTGTGTAGATAAGAGGCGTTGCCCTTTACTTGGAACTTAGCATCGGCTACACGGAACTTGTATCCGAGCTCAAACTCAAGACCAGAGTTCTCCATATCACCCACGTTACCAAGCGGTTTAGACTCGCCCACGTACGAAGGGATGTTCTTTGTCATCAACATGCCATTGGTGCGCTTCTTGAAGTAGTCTACCGTAAAGGTGAGTGCGTTCTGGAAGAAACCAAAGTCGAGACCGATATCGGTCTGCTCGCTCTCCTCCCACTTGAGGTCGGGATTGGCCAATCCGTTAGCTTTCGAACCGAGGGTAAGGCTTACGGGGTTGCCAAAATAGTAGTTGTTACCACTCTGTGTGTTCACCGTATAACGGAAATCACCGATCTGGTCGTTACCATTCTTACCCCAACTCAGACGTAGCTTCAAGTTGCTCAGATAGTCGCGGGTGTTCTCCATGAAGGCTTCGTTCATCACGTTCCAACCTAGAGACACTGATGGGAAGGTACCATACTTATTGTTAGAACCGAAGCGAGAAGATCCATCACGACGGATGGTAACCTGTGCCATGTAACGTTCGTCGTAGTCGTAGCTGGCACGAGCGAAGAGAGAGGACATGCGGTAAGGATTGTAAGGATAGCCTGTGACGGTGTGATCCACCGAAGCACCGGTTACCTTGTATCCTGCTGGGGTATAGTTGCCATCAGCATCCTTGGTGTAGAGCTGTACGGTATTGTCATAAGTGAGACGATAATCGCCGTTAGCATAGGTGACTGAAGGCTTACTTGAGTTGACCAAATACTTGCGTGAACCAGTCACCTCGTATCCTCCGTAAGACAAAGCACTCTGTCCGAGGACGATGTTAAAGTGGTGCTTACCCAACGTCTTGTCATAAGAAAGCGTGTTCTCGAGCTGCCAAGTGATGCAGCGAGCTTCGTCAAAGGAAGCGCTGGTAGACGATGCGTTGTTGTTACCACTATTATAATAGGTAGAAGCGGTATAGCCTTCTGAGCCCCAGAATGACATATCAGCCATATAAGAGAAGTGATACTTGAGCGTATCCCAGATGTTTAGGTCGGCAGAGAAGTTGCCTGTGAAGTGGTGTGACCATCCTGGTGAGGCGGGACGGAGCAAGATTCCGAGTGGGTTGTTCATCTCGTTGTAAGCCGTACCGGGTATCATCACCACGCGTCCCTGTGCGTCGGTCACGTCGGCATAGTTGCGCATCACACCCTCTGCGGATGTAGAGTAGTCGGTATAATAGTATTTGTTATGCTGATCGATGGCTGCTTGACCTGTCACATAAGTAGGAAGGATAGGTGATAGCGCCAAGGTAGATCCGAGGACAGATCCCCAAGTAGAGTTGACATCGATGCTGGTGCTACGTACACGAGCATAAGCAAGGTTGGTGCTGATATCCAGCTTGTTGAGCCAAGAGCGTTCCTTGGTAGCGTCGAAGAGATTATAGTTGGTGTTGCTACGCAGCGTGAGACGATCATAGTTGCTGTGTCCGTAGTTACCACCTACGATACCTTCTTGGTCATAGTAGCCCATAGAGAGATAATACTTGAGTCGGTCATTACCGCCAGCGATCGAAACGTCATGGTTCATCACGGGTGCATTGTCATTGAACACCTCGTCCTGCCAGTCGGTACCGGTCGTTACCTTATTGCCATTGATGTCAACAAGATTGTAAGGATCGGCATATAAAGGAGCCTGACCACTGTTTACATACTGCTCATTCTGCAAGATGGCATAGTCGGTAGCGCTGAGCACGTCGCGTTTGCGCCACTTGTTCTGCCAACCATAGGAGAAGTTGTAGTTCACTTGCACCTTACCTGAGCTACCTTTCTTTGTTGTTACGAGGATCACACCATTGGCAGCGCGTGCTCCGTAGATTGCTCCTGAAGCCGCATCCTTCAGTACCTCGATGCTCTCGATGTCGTTAGGGTTGAGCATATCGATACCTGATGATCCTTCATAAGGGATGCCATCGATGATGTAGAGAGGGTCCGAGTTGTTGATAGTACCTGTACCACGCACGCGGATACGTGCGGCAGCACCTGGCTGACCCGAGTTGGAGGTGACGTTCACACCTGCAGCGAGACCCTTCAAGGCGTTATCCACGCGCACGGGTGCCTTGCCGTTGAGGTCGTCAGCGTCCACCTTAGCGATGGAAGCGGTCACCACGCTCTTCTTCTGCACACCATAGCCAATGACGATGACGTCATTGAGCATCTGTGCATCTTCCTTAAGGACGATGCGCATAGACGATGTGGCTTTGAGTTCCTGACTGTTGTAGCCTACATAGGAAACGGTGATGGTTGCTCCCGCAGCCGTTTTCAGGGCAAAGCGACCATCGAGATCGGTGGCAGTACCATTCTGTGTTCCTTTCTCAAGGATTGTTGCTCCAATGATAGGTTCGCCGTTTGGATCGAGCACCACACCCGCGCAGTCTTGCTTTTGGGCATAGATCATCGATGTAACCAGCAACATCATGAGCAACATTACATGTCGTAAATGTGTCATAAATTTAGGTTTTTGTTAATAATGTTAGGTTCTTCTGGTGGCAAAAGTATGTAAAAAGAATGCTAATTGCAAGAAAATCACCTCACTAAAAACTCACTTTTAATTTTCCATCTTAACGTTCCATCACTGATTATCAACGCTTTAGAAATTTATTAAAATTTTCATTCCACACTTTCATCGAAAAGCTTGGCTGGTCAGTTTGCTTTATTGAGATGACGAAACGATTTCGGCTTCAGTCCTTGCGAGGCATCGCCAACAAGCCCCATGTACTCATGGTGAATGCGCGTTAAGCCTCTGCGTCTTGTCCTCTGAAGGGTTTGATCTCGGTATAGGTACGCTATAACGAAGCGTTAGCTATCCTATGACGACGTGAAAGCATTCCTATGACGAAACGAAAGCGCACCGATGACGAAGCGAAAGCACACAGATAAGAATAGAAAACAAATTGTTTTTCATCGAGAATTAATTTATTTTTCTTGTAAAATCAATTTATTTTCTGATGCGAAAGAGGCTCTATGGCATGATAGCACAAGCCCTATAGAAACGCAAAAATCCCTTTGCGAGACTATCATCGTCACGCAAAGGGATTTCTTATTTAGCTTAGTCGGAACTTAATAGGTGCTCCAACGAGAGATATCGGGTTTTACTTTACCATCTCCTTATAGGTCTTACCATTGCTCATCTTCACGATGTTCAAGCCCTTCTGAGGAGCGTTGATGAGCTGACCAGCTGCGTTGTAACGAGCTACAACCACGTTGTTAGCGTCGGTCTTCACACCATTCACACCTGCGAGGTCCTTGTAAGTAGTACCAATAACGTTTTCTACCTTGTTGTCATAAACGTTCTTAGCGTTGCGGTGGTCGAGCAGAGCCACGAAGTAGAGGCGGCTCTTCACCCAAGAAGAGTTGAGCGCTACAGTGAAGGTCTTGGTGAAGGTATTGTCATCAGTCCATTCCACTTCATCACCGAAGTTGCCTACGGCGTTAGAGTAACGGATTACGTGCATATGATAGAAAGTACCTGACGCGCCGCTCTGTGAACGAGCCTTGATGCTATCCTCTGTTAGGTAAAGGGTCAAGAAGGTGTTCTCCTTGTCGATACCACCATTGCTAACACCATACACTACCACGGTAGCCTGTGTGCCATCTTCGTTAGGAGTAACGTTGATATAGAGCTTAGCGTTAGCTGTCTGGTCAGTTTCTTCCTTGCAGTGCTTGGTGATCTCCTTGGCGCTTGAAACGCCTGTGTAGCAACCAGTGGTTGCTCTGGCATTGTAATCGCTATGATATGAACGGTTGAAGGTCATTGCAGGAGCAAATGATCCAGTACCATTCACACTGTAGAGGTACAACAATGGACCATCCCAACCTGTACCAGGTATAACTTCTCCACCAGATATGTCGCCATTAGTCAACCAGTCAGAACCATAACCTGTGTGGTGGCATACAGCATAGACGCGGCTACGGTCTGCAGTCTTCAGTGCGGTGTGGAGATAACCAGCTGCAGGTGGGCAGTAACCACACTTCTCAGAGGTAAGTTCCTCAATGAGGACGTTGCGTGCAAACACCTGTGATACTACAGAGAGTGTTCCTTCGCATACCTTATCTTCTGCATCGTTAGCTTGACCATTCACTTTGGTGATCTCAACCTTCACGTTCTTCTGACCTAAATCGTCGCCAGCATCTACCTTAGCGTAGAAAATGCCATAAGCGCCCATAGCTACAGCTTCGCTGAGGTCTACATGCTGCTCTTCACCAGCTACGCCGTCAACGGTCACAACATAGTCGAGGCTGCTCACGGCTTCCTTACTGAAGTTGTAAAACTCCACTGGTACACTGACTACGTCGCCACGTGAGCATGTGATCTGAGTGAAGTCGCTTGGTGTAACGCTGTAATCAGCGAAGTTTCCTTCAACTACTGCCTGGATACTAATGTTGCCATGGCTGTTACCGAAGTTGTACCAGCCTTCACCAGAGCCACCCTGTGTAGAGGAGATATTGGCGTAAACATAAAGGTTCTGATACTCGCCTTCTTCTACAAGAGACAATGGATAGCAATCATCGGTGTAGTAGTTACCGCTCTTTGTAGCCTTCTGCTTGAAGTCGAAACCGATGAAGAGGTCGCGAGAAGCATCGTCAGTGATATCATAAGGAGTATCGAGGGTCACTGTGTTCCAGTCAGCAACGGTGCTGCTGATGGTCTTAGACACAGCGTCTGAACCGATACCATCATTGGTAATAGGAGTGATGAACACGCGTGAATCGCCTGTTGAAGCGCAAAGACCGAAACGGATAGCTACAATCTTCTTACCTGCGAAAGGTTTCAACATATCGTTGGTGATATAAGAAGCAGCCTTACAGTTGTCATTTGCACCATAGCCTGGGATACCAAGACCATACTCTGCGAGGTTGTCAGAGGTGTAGTGACCCAGCAGACGCTGGTTAGCGTTGAGCTTTGCGGTTCTCAATGCTGAGAGCGAAACGACGCGCTGACTCACTTGTGTGTTCTTTTGTGCGCTCACTCCTTGTGCTTTAAGCACGGTTGTCTGAGCATTAAGGCTTACTGAAAGAGCCAATGCTGACAAGGAAAGTAACAGTTTTCTCATAATAAATTTTTGTCTATAGAATTACTAGAATACTTATTATAGCCTTATTTTACCACTTGCTTGATGGTCTTGCCATTAGCGAGCTTCACGATGTTCAGGCCCTTTACGGGAGCAGAAATCAGCTGACCATCAGCGGTGTAACGACCTACCTCTGCGGTGTTATCTGCCTTGTTGACATCCTTAATGCCTGCAGGGTCAGAATAAACGAAGTCGATATAGATGTAGGAAGAAGCCGATCCTACATTCACAGTACACTTACTAAGGATATGTCCGTAGCTTCCTATTTCTGGAAATACGTCATATTCCACTTTAACATCATTCACTGGCAGACCAGTATAGTCGGTGAATGTAAAGTCATTCGTCAACTGATAGCCCATGATAGGGATACAACTACCACCCAAGCAGAATGCGGGAGCTACGCCAAGGGTGTTCTCCTCAATCTCCATCGTGGCTGATGCTTCCTCCGTGAAGTCGTCATCGTCCTCTTGATGAATCACCAACAAGTAGGGATCTGAATTTGGATTGGTATTTATAGACACTGTACCCCAATCGTCTTCTACACCTTGGAATGTGGCAGTAGCACCGTCTTGGAGTGTCTTGCCATCCAAGCGGAATTCTACTTTCTGTGCGTTGGCAGCCAAAGAGAGCACCAATGCGGGTAGCAAAAGGAATAATTTCTTCATGATGTTATTGGTATTGTTGTTTAATTACTTTAGATTCACACTATAAACTTATTCGTCTAGATCTTCTACGGGGATTACGGCAGCCTTCTCTACCTGCACCACGCCATTGTCATCATAGATGAAAGCGACGATGGAAGTGTGCTCAGGCAGCCACTTTTCGTCCAATGTGTAGGTGAAGTCTTGGCTGTTGACCACTGCCTCATTTACCGTGATGTCGGTTCCCCAGTCACCATTGACAGCGGCGCGGAGCACGTGGTTGTGCACGTAATCTTTGGATGTGCTTCCGTCGGGCATCATCTGCATCGCTACGATGCTATCTTCCACCACCCAAAGCTGGAGCTTACCAGTGGTAGTACCAGTGGTACCTTGCGCTTGTACGTGGATAGACACCTTGCGAGAGGCTTCGTCATACTGGTTATAGACATAGAGGATGAGCGGTGCTTGGGTCTGAATCAAGCTGTTGACTTGGCCCTGCCAAGAAGCATAATCAGAGTTGGCACCACGATTAATCTTACCCTTGGGTTGAGCATCGATGTTCCAATGATAGTAATAAGTATCACCGAGGTCGGTTGCGAGCCCCACTGCCTTAGCGGTTCCCTTGAATCCCAAAGGTCCTGAATGGATACCAACAGCAATCACATTGTTCTTGCCATAGGTCTCTTGGAGGTGTTCTATCTCGTCCGTAGCGTTAGGACAGTTGATGCAACGCTGACCTGTGAAGTCCTCGATGAGCACCTTGCGTCCCACATCGGCGGGCTTGATATATTCGTAACGATCGCTTTCGCTGATGTCGCTGCATGACGTTAGCGTCAAGGCTACGGCTGCAACGGCCATTGGAAAAACACGTGATATGGTCTTGAAATAACTGTTCATACGTCTTTAGAAGTTGTAATTGTATGACAATGTGAAACCTTTGGTCTCTGGAACATAGCGGCATACACCACCAGAGCAGTTGTATCCGGCGCGTGTACGGCCCCATCCTAGCTGCATACGATGTGCGCCAAGGTTATAGGTAACGTAAGTTTGCCAGTAGTGAGCGTTGGTTAAACCGCAGTTGTACTCGTCGCTGACAGTGAACATCCAGTGTGGTACGAGGCTCAACTCAGCCAGTCCGAACACCCAGTCGCCCTTATCGGCAGCGGTGGTGAGGTACTGTGCCTCTACGCGCAAGCGTGTCTTGTTGGACAGATTGAACAATCCGTCAGCGATGAAGATGTTAGAATGGATCATGCCACCTTCGCCTTCAACAATCGTTTTGTTGTAGAACTGGTTCATATACATCAAGTTCAACTTGAAGTCGCGTGTGAAACGGCGCTCCAGCTGTACGTTGATATCCTGATAATAGGTGCCTTTGCCCCACTTCCAGAAAGCCGAGCCATATCCCTTTGTACCTACTCCGGTGAAGGTGTGGCTAACGCCATTGATGGTCTGCGTGAGGTCATGCTGGCTCTGATCGATAGCGTGTACATGAGAGAAGTTGACGTTCAGGCTCATGCCATAGCGTCCACCGATCCATGTCTTACGCTTAAACTTATAGCCCAACTGTGCTTGGTAAGCCCACTCACCACCGGCATGGGTAGCATAAGGGTACATCGCTGCGAGGGCGTAAGTCTGATCCTGCGTGAAAGCAGGCAAGTGATTGATCGATGAAGAAGCGTCGTTTAGGTCACGACGTGAACGGAAGGTGAAGTTGTCCGAGCGTTTAGCTTGAAGTAAGAGGCTAAATCCTTTCTGCGAATAAGAGGTAGAAAGCATTGCCACGTTACCCTTACGATAGATCCACTCGTTCTTTACCGAAGGATCTTGGGTCTTGGTAGCATACTCAGCCAAGATGCTGAAGCCACCTGTCTGCACGTTGATGCGACCGTCAAAGGCGTTCACGTTAGCTGGGAAATTGAGTCGATATTGACCATTGTACACTTCTTGTGCATCGGGATCTTCGTGCTTATTGACCCAACTACCGCCCAAGGTGATGTTGGTTCCCTTCTCGGCGAGCTTCTTGAACCACTGATCCAAGCTTAGCTCCAAGTCGCCACCCATGAGCCAAGAGTCGTTGTGCGCCCAATAGCGGCGTTGCTGTCCGGCAAGCGCCTTGATGCGTACGCCCTTCACCGGTGTGGTAACGATGCGTCCACCGAGCAACGAGTTGTCGATGCCCAAGGACCTTTCTTCATATGTACGGAGGATAAATCCGGAACCAAACTGCTCATAGAAGTTACCAGCGGTAAACTCGAAGTTCTTCAGTTTGGCCTTTAAGTAGACGTAAGGCACGCCCCAGCCCTTGTAATCTTTCTCGAATCCAGGCAACGGATGTTCCAGATACTCGAAGCGTGCACCCGCGTCGATATACTTGCTCATCACGTTGAGATCCACGAAAGTATTGGTACGGAAGTCTTCGTTCGACTTATCGTCTTGTTTTCCGGTAGGCACCAACATGTCCGACTGGATACTTCCGCTCACTGTGGGGTTATAATGTCCGTCGTTGACATTATCGTCTTGAGCCTGTGCGGATGTGGCACAGGCTATCATCGCTGCTGCGATAAGATAATAAGGATGCTTCATTTACTTGGAGGCTGCTACGAGTTCGCGTACTTTTTCGATTAGTTCGTTCTCTGCGCCTTCGGTATATCCGTTGTGTTTGTACACAATCTTACCATTGCCATCGCAGATAAGAACGTAAGGAATCATCTGTATGCCAAGCGCGCGCTTAAACTCGCTGTTAGGATCGAGCAACACATCATACTCCCATCCGTACTCGTCAACCATAGGTTTAACCTTGTTTACATTTTGTGCTTGGTCTATACTGATGGCGAAAATCTTCACGCCGGTCTCGTCCTGCCAGTCCTGATACACCTCACTAATGGCTTTCAGCTCACGGTTACAAGGCTTGCACCATGTAGCAAAGAAATCGATGATAAAGGGTTTTCCATTGTTTGATAAGGTGTCGGTGCGCACTACGTTACCATGAATGTCCTTCAATGTCACTGAAGGGAGTTGTGCGTTAACATTAGATACGAATGCGCACAACATTACGATAAGGGCAAGAAATGCTTTTTTCATAATTATTGCTTTTTTTGAAATAATTTGTTGCAAAATTAAACAAAAACCTTGGTGCTGAAAAAAGATTTCGTGTTAAAATTTGTTTTACTCTTATTTTATGGTTAAAAAAAAGCGATTAGGGTCAATTTCTCCCATCGAGACTGACGCTAATCGCTTTTTCAGGTATCTTGTAACACTTATTTCTTTTCTTTATAAATCACCTTGTTAGCTCCGCTTGTGAACGAAAGCGCTTCAGGATGATTCTTGGCGAAACTATCAATGTGGCGCACGCGCTTCTCATCAAAGATCTCGTCGATGGCGATAAGGATACCCGTCTCCTCCACATCACCAAATCCATAGTTGATGGCGGTGCCGAAAAGCTTCATCGTAGGAGAAAGATTCATATACGCATTGACCAGCGGCGGGATGTTATACCCCATCTGACGTATCTCACGATTGAGGATGCGGTAGTCGTCTTTGAAGTTTTTTCCCGTGAAGAGCGCCTCTAGCTGTGCTTCGGGGGTATTGAGAATGAGCGGTTTGATAGGCACGATGAGATTCTCGGTGTCATCAAAATACTTCTTGAGGAAGTAGAGAATCATATCGCGTCCTAGGCGAATGTAGTCGGGATACATGGTCATCTTCCCGAAGAAATACTTCAGTTCGGGGTTGAGCACGGTCAGTGCGCCCAGTCCGTCCCATAGGTTATCGAGGGCAAAGATGCTCTTACTGTTTTTTCGAACGTTCTGATACTCAAGCGAAACGAATGATCTTCCCAGCTCAACGGTGTACGGCATATACTCGTCAAGAAACTTCTGAGAGAAATGGAACATGTGGCTGGTGGCCAAGATGGGCTGCCCTGCCTCATCCATCTGCCAGTCGCGACCATAGAGATAGCGATATCCGCCGATGATCTCTTCCTTTTCAGGATTCCAAACGATCAGTTGCTTGTAGCAGTTGGGGCATGTATCAAACTCGTCGATATCCACAGGCTTACCAGTACCTCCTCCAGCGGTGCGGAAAGCTATCTCGCGGAGCCTTCCTATCTCCTGCATCACGTTGGGTGCGTCATGCGCCGTGATGACATAAATCTCGTTATGGCTCTTGTTAGTGACTCTCAACAGCTTGTCGGGGGTGAGCTCACTCTTAAGCAACGATTTGCTGACGGGTTGTATAATCTCTTCTTCCATTGCCTATTGATAGTTTCTTTACGCTATGAGTAGATGGTTCTTGATTTGGGATTAGGAGTAATTGGGGTTACAGCTGATACACGATATCCTCCACATACTGAGCCCACTGGGCTGGTGTACGGCTCTTATCAAAGGTCTGCCAAGGTATAGGCTTGCCTATCTTGACGGTGAATGTCTTGTTGACGTTGCGATACATCTCATCCACAAGGAAGAGCATGGCAAAGTTGATCTTTGAATGGAGGATCTTGCAGAGGTTTGCCACACGATAGAATCGCTCGCTATTGCGCCCGCTGAAGTAGATAGGCACCACGTCACGATGATACTGCACGCTCTTGGTGATAAACGTTTTCTTCCACGGCAGGTCATGTATGGTGCCGTTCATCTTACGCGAATTGAGCCCTGCGGGGAACATCAGCATGTGGTTGTCGCTCTGAAAGCCTTCTTCTACACGCCGTGGAAACTCGCGACTCTGTCTTCCGGTCTTGTTGATACCCACCGACACGGGACGCAGTCCGGGCAAGTTGAGCAAGAGGTCGTTGACCAAATAGCGAAACTTACCATCATAGTGGGTTCCGATGATAGCGCCTAGCGCCACACCATCTTCGCCTCCCAAAGGATGATTGGATACGAAAGTGTAAAGCTTGCCATCGTTCTTGTCGGGCAGATTCTCCTTGCCTTGGATATCGAGTGTCATTCCGAGATATTTCACGCAGCTCACCAGCCACTCTGTTCCCTCCTCGTTACGATGCTCGTAGAGGAACTGATTGACCTCGTCTTCGTGTATCAAGCCACGCAACCAATTCACAACAAAGCGCGGAACGTACTTTACCTTGCTGCCCATCTTGCTTGCCAGCACTTTCTCTATATCTATTGTCTTCTCAAATGACTCACTCATTGACTTTACATGCTTTCAAATTGCAAAAATAACGAAATGTTTTTTAATATTCATTCTTTTCCCTAAAAAAATGGGAAACGACGCCCGATTTTTAGCCATAATGCAATTACTATGTAGCAAAACCGCCACTTTTAGCCATTCATCGATGCTTTTTCACATATCAACGGAGCCTCCTTGAAAGAGAGAAATTATTTATTTTTCATGCACTTTTAATTTGATTTTTTCCGAAAATCAATTTAATTTTTCTCCCCATATCGGCGCTGGCAGAAGACAGGGAAGCCACCGCCATCGGATGACGGAGCATCGCTTGCATCGTCAGCGGAGCAAAACGAGTTTTTCAGACGCACCAAACTGGTTATCGGGCAAGCCAAAACAAGGATACACCCGAGCCTAAAATAGAGGCAAATCAACAAAATAGGGCGTGCCAAGAAATATTTGTGTAGGATAGTGGGGGATTGTGGGGAAAATTGCGTAACTTTGGGGGCGAATTCGATTTATAAAGAAGAACGTATGCGTTTTTTAGGAAATATAGAGGCCAAGGTGGACGAGAAAGGTCGTATCTTTCTCCCTGCAACCTTCCGCAAGGTGCTCAGTGCATCGGGCGAGGCTAACCTTGTGATGCGCAAGGATATCTTCCAGCCTTGCTTGGCGCTCTATCCTGAATCGGTATGGAACCAGATGCTCGACAGTCTTCGCAGCCGTCTGAACCGCTGGAACAAGAACGACCAGCTGCTCTTCCGCCAGTTTGTTGCTGACGTGGAGCTGATCACGCTGGACGGTAGTGGACGATTCCTCATCCCGAAGCGCTATCTCAAGATGGCCAGCATCACCCAGCAGGTGAAGTTTATCGGCATGGACGATAGCATCGAGATATGGAGCAACGACGCTGAAGAGCAGCAACCATTCATGGATCCCGACGCATTCTCAACCGCAATGGAACAGAAGATGGGAGGCAGCTTCCCACCGATGTCCGTTGACCAAACATCCTTTGAATATTGACAACAACAGCTCCCATCTATCATGTGCCCGTATTGCTACACGAAAGCATTGACGGGCTAAGCCTCAAGCAAGACGGCATCTATGTGGACGTGACCTTCGGAGGTGGCGGCCATAGTCGTGAGATTCTATCACGTCTGCACGGCGAGGGTCATCTATATAGTTTTGACCAGGATGCCGATGCCGAGAAGAACGCCTGTCCGGAGAATGGAATCATACCGGACAACTTCACCTTTGTGCGTAGCAACTTCCGTTATCTGAAAAACTGGATGCGCTATTACGATGTGGAAGGCGTTGACGGGTTGCTTGCCGACCTTGGTGTCAGCTCGCACCACTTTGACGATGAGAGCCGCGGATTCTCGTTCCGCTTCGACGCACCGCTGGATATGCGCATGAACAAACGTGCTGGCAAGACCGCCGCTGACCTTCTTCAGGAATACTCAGAGGAACAACTGGCTGACGTGTTCTACCTCTATGGCGAGTTTCGGTCGTCCCGTCGCATCGCTGCAGCTATCGTCGCAGCCCGCAAGCAGCGCCCCATCGTCACCACAAACGATCTGCTCGGCGTGCTGGAGCCCCTCTTCAAGCGTGAGCGTGAGAAGAAAGAGATGGCTCGTCTGTTCCAGGCCTTGCGCATAGAGGTCAATCACGAGATGGACGCACTGAAGGAGATGCTCCTCGCTGCCACGGAGGTTCTCAAGCCGGGTGGCCGACTATCGGTGATCACCTACCACTCTCTGGAGGACCGCTTGGTGAAGAACGTCATGAAGACTGGCAACCCTGAGGGCAAGGTGGAGCAAGACTTCTTTGGAAGAGTGGCTTCGCCCTATCGCCTTGTGAACAACAAAGTGATTGTTCCCACCGCTGAAGAGCAGGAGCGCAACCCACGTAGCCGAAGCGCCAAACTAAGAATTGCAGAAAAGAAATGACCCACAAAGATACTAACACCATCATCGATCCTTTAACAGGACAGCCTATCGCCGTCGGAGAACCTATCTCTGAGGAGACCTCTGCCGATCATGCGGTGGAGGGAGAAAGCGTAGAGCTGACCGTGGATCAGCCTGCCCAAGCTAAAGAGGAGCGTAAGGCTAAGACAAAGACCGCCTCTGCCGCTCCCAAGGCAAAGAAGGAGCGCACTGCTGAAGAGAAGCAGACGGCCTCTGAGGCTGACACTGCCAAGGAGCAGAAGGAGACGCAGCAAACGACAGCTAAGGGCGAAGCGCTATCAGCTTCCATCAAGAAGGCTATCAACGAGCAAGCCCGCGAGGATGAGCGTGCCCACTCTGCCAGTCTTTCTCTGATGAAAATCCTCGGTGGTGACATCCTCTCTAGCCAGTTTTTCAGACAGAATGTGTGGCTAATGATTCTCATTGCAGCCTTCGTGGTGGTGTATATCTCCGTGCGATACAGTGTGCAGAAGGAGCTTCTCGAGATAGATCAGCTCTACTCCCGACTGGACGATGCCAAGTACAGAGCCCTCTCCAGCAGCAGTCAGCTCACCGAAGAGTGTCGCGAGAGTCATGTGCTCAACATCCTAAAGAGCAGCAAAGACAGTGTTATCAAGATGGCCGAACAGCCTCCATATATCATCAACGTACCCAATAATTAACGCCCATGGCAGATTTTGACCATAAAAAGAGTATGCGCAGGTTTTGGTTGGTGGCTATCTTAGCTACCCTAGGCATGATTGTCATCGTGGGAAAGGCGTTTTACATCATGACCGCACAAGCCAGCTACTGGATGGAGGTGGGTGCAGGACAGAAGAAGATCAATGTCAGCAAGCCCTCGGTGCGCGGCAATATCCTCAGCTGTGACGGACAGCTGATGGCTAGTTCGCTACCCGAGTTTCGCATCTTCTTAGACTTTCAAGCCATCAAGGACGCAGGCAACGACTCCGTGTTCTGCGACAGTCTGAAGTATATCTGTGCAGGGCTGAACGACATTTTCCCTGAGAAATCGGCCAAGCAGTTTGAGGACCACCTCCTCGAGGGTTACCGCAAAGGCAGCCGACACTGGCCGATATGGAAGGAGCGCATCAACTATAACACCTTCAAGGAGGTGAAGGCGCTGCCCCTCTTCTGCCGTTCTAAGTATAAGAGCGGTTTCCACTATGACGAGATCAACGCACGTCGGCGCCCCTTCGGCACCTTGGCGCAGCGTACCATCGGCGAGATGTATGCCGAGAAGGATTCGGGACGCACGCCCCGTTGTGGTCTGGAGCTATCTTACGACAAACTGCTACGTGGCACCAATGGCGTCATTCATCGGCAGCGTGTGCGTGACAAGTACCTTGACATCACGGACACACCGCCCATTGACGGTGCCGACATCGTGACCACCATTGACGTGAACATGCAAGACTTGGCGGAGCGTTCGGTGCTGGATGAGCTCAAGGAGATCAATGGCAACGTGGGTGTGGCCATCGTCATGGAGGTCAAGACGGGCGACATCAAGGCCATTGTGAACATGGAGCGTTGTATCGACGGCAAGTATCGCGAGATCAAGAACCATGCCGTGAGTGACCTTCTGGAGCCGGGCTCGGTGTTCAAGACGGCTTCTATCCTTGCTGCGCTGAACGATGGCGTGGTGGATACGATGTACAGCGTGCAGACCGGCGGTGGCGTTTGGGACATGTACGGACGCGACATGAAGGACTGGAACTGGTCACGCGGAGGATATGGCACGCTCACGCTGCCGTGGACACTGAAGTATAGTTCGAACATCGGCGTGAGCCGCATCATCGATCTACACTATCATAAAAATCCCGAAAAGTTTGTTCAGGATCTATACGACTTCGGTCTGACCACGGATTACAAGATTCCGATCGTGGGCTACTCGCCTGCGAAGATTCGCAAACCGAAGAAGAACAAGCGCGGAAAGTATATCAACTGGCCTGCTACGCGCCTGGCATGGATGAGTATCGGATATGAGACGCAAGTGCCACCGATATCCACCTTGGCTTTCTACAATGCCATTGCTAATGACGGCAAACTGATGCGTCCACGCTTTGTAAAGAAGATTGTCAAGGACGGAGAAGTGCTTGAGGAGTATCCTCCCGTTGTGGTGAAGCAGCAGATAGCCAAACCCGAACCTATCAAGCAGATCAAGCGCATCCTACGCGAGGTGGTCAGCGAGGGTCTCGGCAAGAAAGCTGGCAGCGATAAGTTTGAGGTAGCGGGTAAGACCGGTACGGCACAGATGTCAAAGGGTGCCTTGGGATATAAGCAAGGTGGCGTGGACTACCTGCTGAGTTTTGCGGGTTACTTCCCTGCTGACGCTCCACGTTATAGTTGCATCGTGTGCATTCAGAAGCACGGACTGCCAGCTTCGGGTGGCGGAATGAGTGGTGTGGTGTTCCACAACATAGCCGAGGGCATCATGGCACAGGACCTCAAGCTCAGCGTGAGCGACGCACGTGATGAACACTCCATCCTGACACCCGAGGTGAAACGTGGCAACCTCTTTGCTTGCGACTTGGTGCTCAACTCGCTCGGATTTGATATCCTCAATGGTTGGAAGGGTACACGAAGCACCCATACACCGCTTTGGGGGTATGTGGAGAATAGCGCAAAGACATTCTCCATGAAGGAGCAAACCGCTCCTAAGAAAGGTATCGTACCTGACGTGCACGGCATGGGCGCACGTGACGCGGTATATCTGATGGACTACTGCGGTGTGACTACACGCATCTATGGCAGAGGCGTGGTGAAGCAACAAAGCATCGGAGCTGGCGAACGGGTTAAGAAAGGTATGGTATGTAACCTCAAGTTAGAATAACTCATGGCTGCGCTATGAAGCAAAGCCTCAACATAAACAGAACATAAAAATACATAGTCAAGATATGAAACAATTAAGCTTACTGCTTAAAGGCATCAAGGTGATTGCCGTAGAAGGCAACACGGAGACTGAAGTAACCGGTGTGAACATCGACTCAAGAAAGGTAACGGAGGGCAACCTCTTTGTTGCCGTAAAGGGAACACAGACCGATGGTCACCAGTTTATCCCCAAAGCCATTGCTCAAGGAGCTACCGCCGTGCTCTGCGAGACTATCCCCGAGAATCGGGCTGAGGGCGTAACATTTGTACAAGTAGACTCTACGGAGAAAAGCGTAGGTAAGGTAGCCACGCTGTTCTACGATGATCCATCTAACAAGCTCAAGCTTGTGGGTGTGACCGGAACCAATGGAAAGACCACCATCGCCACCTTATTATATAATATGTTCCGTAAGTTTGGTCACAAGGTAGGCTTATTGTCCACCGTATGCAACTACATTGACGGCGAAGCTATCCCTGCTGATCACACCACGCCCGACCCTATCGAGCTGAACATGCTGCTCCACCGCATGGTGGAAGCTGGGTGCGAATATGCTTTCATGGAGTGTTCTAGCCACGCTATCCATCAGCATCGCATTGGCGGTCTGCACTTTGCAGGCGGTCTCTTTACCAATCTCACTCGTGACCACCTAGACTATCACAAGACCTTCGAAAACTATCGTGATGCGAAGAAGATGTTCTTCGACTCGCTGGGTAAGGATGCCTTTGCCATCACCAACGCTGATGACAAGAACGGAATGGTCATGGTGCAGAACTGTAAGGCGCAGGTCAAGACCTACTCTACACAACGCGTAGCCGACTTCCACGCTCGTATCCTAGAGTGTCACTTTGAAGGTATGCTGCTCGAGGTGAACGGTAAGGAGGTGGCCGTACGCTTCATCGGTCGCTTCAACGTAAGCAATCTGCTTGCCGTATATGGCGCTGCGGTGATGCTAGGCAAGGATCCACAGGACGTATTGGTGGTGCTGAGCACGCTGAAGAGTGTCAATGGCCGTCTAGAGCCAATCCATTCGCCCGAAGGTTACACAGCTATCGTGGACTATGCCCACACACCCGACGCACTGGAGAACGTGCTGAAAGCTATCCACGACGTGCTCAACGGCAAGGGACACGTCATCACCGTGTGTGGTGCAGGAGGTAATCGCGACAAGGGCAAGCGTCCACTCATGGCACAGGAAGCCGTAAAGCAGAGCGACAAGGTGATTCTCACCAGTGACAACCCACGCTGCGAAGAGCCACAAGCTATCATCGAGGATATGCTGGCTGGACTCAACGCACAGCAGAAACGCAACGTGCTAAGTATCGTGGACCGCAAAGAGGCTATCCGTACCGCATGTATGATAGCCGAAAAGGGTGACGTGATTCTCGTTGCCGGTAAAGGACATGAAGACTATCAAGAGATCATGGGTGTGAAGCACCACTTTGATGATCACGAGGTAATCAAGGAAATATTCGGTATACAGTAACCGTAACAGATCAAGATTATGCTATATTACATCTTTCGCTGGATTGACCAGTTTGGCATCAGCGGCTCTCACCTATGGGGATACATCTCGTTCCGCGCCATCTTGGCACTGATCGTAGCTCTGGTTATCTCGTCATGGTTTGGTGAGCGGTTTATCAAATACCTCAAGAGCAAGCAGATCACAGAGACCCAACGCGATGCGTCGATTGACCCCTTTGGCGTAAAGAAGATTGGTGTACCATCAATGGGTGGCATCATCATCATCGTGGCGATACTCATCCCGGTGTTGTTGCTTGGCAGGCTGCGTAACGTCTATCTGCTGCTGATGCTCGTCACCACGGTGTGGCTGGGCTTCCTAGGAGGCATGGACGACTTTATCAAGATCTTCAAGCACAACAAAGAGGGTCTGAAAGGTAAGTACAAGATTGTGGGACAAGTATCTATCGGACTGATCGTGGGTATCACCTTATGGGCTTCGCCTGACGTGAAAGCCAACCTCAACCTTGAAGTGGCCAACGAGAACGGACAGGAAGTGGTGGTGAAACACAACTCGCAAGCCGAGAAGACGCTCAAGACCACCATCCCCTTTGTGAAGAATCACAACCTAGACTACTCGCAGATCATGAGCTTCTGTGGGAAGTATAAGACGGCTGCAGGCTGGATCTTGTTTGTCATCATGACCATCTTCGTGGTCACAGCGGTGTCAAATGGCGCCAACCTCAACGATGGTATGGACGGGATGTGCGCCGGCAACTCTGCCATCATAGGTGTGGCACTGGGCATATTGGCGTATGTGAGTAGCCATATACAATATGCCGCCTACCTCAACATCATGTACATACCGGGATCGGAGGAGCTGGTGGTGTTCTTCTGTGCGTTTATCGGTGCGCTGATAGGCTTCCTTTGGTATAACGCCTACCCTGCACAGGTGTTCATGGGCGACACGGGTAGCCTGACTATCGGTGGCATCATCGCCGTGGGCGCTATCATTATCCACAAAGAGCTGTTGCTTCCTATCCTATGTGGCATCTTCTTTGTAGAGAGCTTAAGTGTGATTTTACAGGTATGGTATTATCGGTTAGGTAAGCGGAAGGGTGTGAAGCAACGCATCTTCAAGCGTACGCCGATACACGACAACTTCCGTACACAGGACTCACAACTGGATCCTGAGTGCAAGTATCTTATCAAGAAGCCACACGGCGCCGTGCATGAGTCGAAGATCACGATACGCTTCTGGATTGTCACCATCATCCTTGTGGCACTGACTATCATCACGCTAAAGATCAGATAACAACATATAGACACCCCAAAGCAAGAGCCTCTAAGAGGTAAGCCGCCAGGTCTTAGAAAGGGCAAGGGCGGCAAACAATAAAGAAAAGGAGAACAAAATGAAAAGAATCGTAGTGCTAGGAGCTGGCGAAAGCGGTGCTGGAGCAGCCATTCTAGCAAAGAAAGAGGGATTTGACGTGTTTGTTTCAGACACCTCTATGATTAAGGACAAATACAAGAAACTGCTCGACGATCATCACATCGAGTGGGAAGAAGGGCATCACACCGAAGAGAAGGTGCTCAACGCCGACGAGGTGATCAAGAGTCCGGGCATCCCCAACGAAGCCCCAATGATTCAGAAGCTCATCCAACAAGGCACCTCAATCATCAGCGAGATTGAGTTTGCTGGACGATACACGCACAGCAAGATGGTGTGTATCACTGGTAGCAATGGTAAGACGACCACTACCAGCCTCATCTACCATATCTTTAAGAATGCGGGATATGACGTAGGACTGGCTGGAAACATCGGACGTAGCTTGGCGCTGCAGGTGGCTGAGGATCCACATGCCTACTATATCATCGAGCTGAGCTCGTTCCAACTGGACAATATGTACGATTTCCATGCTAACATCGCCATCTTGCTCAACATCACTCCGGACCATTTGGATCGTTACGACTTTAAGTTTGAGAACTATGCGGCGGCAAAGATGCGCATCATACAGAACCAGACGGAGCAGGATAGCTTCATCTACTGGAACGATGACCCTGTGATCAAGAAGGAACTAGAACACTATGACATCAAAGCAGTGCAGTATCCGTTCTCTGAACTCAAGGAGAAAGGATCAATAGGATACATCGAAGAGGGTCAGTACACCATCGAAGAGCCTACGCCTTTCAACATGGAACAGGAAGCGCTGTCACTCACGGGCAAGCACAACATATACAACTCACTGGCTGCGGGTATCGCTTCGAACATCTCTGGCATCAAGAAAGAGAATATTCGTAAGAGCCTCAGCGACTTCCCCGGAGTGGAGCATCGCCTAGAAAAGGTGTGCAAGGTGGCTGGCGTGCAGTATATCAACGACTCAAAAGCAACCAACGTGGATGCGTGCTGGTATGCCCTTGAGAGCATGAACACGCCCACCATCCTCATCATCGGCGGCAAGGATAAAGGCAACGACTATGATGCCATCAAGGATCTGGTAAAGAAGAAGTGTGTAGGCATCGTATATCTAGGTGCTGACAACGCCAAGCTCCATGCCAACTTTGACGAGCTCGGCATTCCCGTTCGTGACACACATAGCATGAAAGAATGTGTAGACGCATGCTACGCAATAGCAAAGCCCGGTGACACGGTGCTGCTGAGTCCATGCTGCGCTAGCTTCGACCTGTTCAAGAACATGGAAGATCGCGGTTGCCAATTCAAGGATTTAGTCAGAGCTCTATAACAAAATACAACGCATGAACAACGAAGAGACCAGCGCAGAGATAAGGAGCAAATCATTCAACAACATCTTCAAAGGTGACAAGACGATATGGATGATCTTCTTGTTCCTATGCTTGATCAGCATCATAGAGGTGTACTCGGCATCCAGTTCGCTATCTTATAAAGGTGGCAACTTCTGGTATCCGATTATCGGACACATGATGTTGCAGTTTATCGGAGTGTGCTGCATGGTGGTGATGCTGAACATTCCTTGTCGGTTTCTGAAACTTATCACGCCCTTCGCCCTTCTTTTCGTGGGAGGATGTCTCTACTATGTGCTCTTTGCAGGAAAGATAGTCAATGGTGCGAGTAGGTGGATCGACTTAGGATTTTTCCACTTTCAGCCATCCGAGCTAGCCAAAGGAGCACTGATTCTTGCTATCGCACAGATACTGAGCGCCATGCAGACGGAGAACGGCGTGGAGAAACGAGCGTTCTGGTATGTGCTGGGCGTGACGGCATTCTTCTTCTTCCCCATCGTGTTTGAGAATTTCTCCACCGCCTTTCTGATAGCCTCCATCTCTATATTCATGATGTTTATAGGACGTATACCGGGCAAGATGATAGGCGGATTGCTAGGCGTGGGAGCCTTGGTGGTAGCGGTGATGTTTGCCTTGGTGATGCTCATCGGTAACGCAGAGGATGCCGACGACGAGGAAGGTGTACGCACCGAGCAAGTGGCAACCAACACGCAAGATGGCGCAAAAGAGAAAAGACACGGACTGTTTCACCGCTTTGATACGTGGAAAGGACGTATCATGAAGTTTACTGACAGAAGGTATATTCCGCCAAAGGAGTTTGATCTAGACAACGACCGCCAAGAAGGATTCTCAAAGATAGCCATTGCCTCATGCGGCATCATCGGCAAGGGACTGGGAAACTCCACCGAACGCGAATCGTTACCTCAAGCCTATTCTGACTTTATCTACTCCATCATCATCGAGGAAGGTGGTATCATAGGCGCAATCGCCGTGGCATTCTTGTACACAGCCCTAATGTTTAGGGCGGGGAAGATAGCAAGGCAATGCGAATACGCCTTTCCGGCTTATCTGGTGATGGGATTTGGCTTTATCTTCATGATACAAGCAATGTTCAATATGGCAGTAGCTGTGGGCTTAGCACCGGTCACAGGACAAACGCTACCGCTGATCAGTAGAGGTGGTACGGCAACGATATTCAACTGTATCTACATCGGTGTGATATTGAGCGTGAGCCGAACGGCAACCAAACGCACTTCGGATGTTCGTAAACAAAAGAAAGCGAGCTGAATATAAGGGCAACGCCTACTAGAAGATATAGGGACTGAAAAAATCAAAAACATTACGCATTACGGAATAAAAATCGTATCTTTGCAAGTAAAAAACATATAAAGAAGATGGACAAGGAAACAAGGATTATCATCAGCGGCGGCGGAACAGGTGGACATATCTTTCCAGCCGTGTCGATAGCCAACGCCATTAGGAAGAAAAAACCTGATGCAAAGATTCTGTTTGTCGGTGCTGAAGGCCGCATGGAGATGCAGCGCGTACCCGCAGCAGGATACGAAATCAAAGGTCTACCCATGATGGGACTAGACCGCAAGCACTTGTTCAAGAACTTCACCGTGATAGCACATCTACTCAAGAGCTTGAAGATGGCACGACGCATCATCAAGGACTTTAAGCCACAAGTGGCAGTAGGCGTAGGCGGATATGCTAGCGGCGCTACCCTCTACGAATGTTCTAAGATGGGCGTACCCTGTCTGATACAAGAACAAAACTCGTATGCGGGTGTAACCAATAAGCTCTTAGCCAAGAAAGCAAGCAAGATATGCGTGGCATACAAAGGGATGGAGAGATTCTTCCCAGCTGATCGCATCATCATGACGGGTAACCCCGTAAGACAAAATATCCTAGAAACAACTCTCTCAAAGGAGGAAGCAAGAAAGCAGTTCGGATTGGATCCCGAGAAGAAAACCATCTTGATTGTAGGTGGTAGCTTAGGCGCAAGAACGGTTAATCGTAGCATCCTAGAGCACCTAGACCTTGTGGCTGCGCATCCCGAGATACAGATTGTTTGGCAGACGGGTAAATACTATTACGCTTCCATCACGGAAGCGATGAAAGATAAGTCCTTACCCAACCTACGGGTGATGGACTTTGTGAGCGACATGGGTGCTGCCTATCGTGCAGCTGACCTCGTGGTGAGCCGAGCTGGAGCAAGTAGTATCAGCGAATTTCAGTTGATCGGTAAGCCCGTGATTCTTGTTCCTAGTCCGAATGTGGCTGAGGATCATCAGCGCAAGAACGCAATGGCGCTGGTAAACGAGAATGCCGCCCTCTACGTAGAGGATGCGGAAGCACCCGAGAAGCTACTGAACATGGCATTCGACACCATTAATGACGAACAGAAACTAACAACATTGAGCGAGAACGTGCTGAAGATGGGGTTGCACCACGCAGCTGACGTAATCGCGGAAGAGGTATTTAAACTGATAAAATAGCAAGATGGAAGCTAAAGATATACAAGCAGTGTACTTTGTAGGAGCAGGTGGCATCGGCATGAGCGCCATCGCCCGTTATTTCATTAACAAGGGAGCAGTGGTGGCTGGATATGACCGCACACCAACGGACCTGACCCGCGAGCTAGAGAAAGAGGGGATGCTGGTACACTACGAAGAAAATACGGAACTGATTCCACAGGCTTGTAGAGACGCTAAGCACACACTCGTGGTGTACACACCTGCAGTGCCTGAGACACACCAAGAGCTAGTCTACTTCCGCAAAGGCGGTTTCGAGATAGAGAAACGTGCACAGGTGTTGGGTACGCTTACCCGTACACACAAGGGACTATGCTTTGCTGGTACGCACGGAAAGACTACCACGTCTACCATGTGTGCCCACATCATGCATCAGAGTCATCTAGATTGTAACGCCTTCCTTGGTGGTATATCTAAGAATTATGACACCAACTATATCCTCTCTGACCATAGCGATTATGTCGTAATCGAGGCGGACGAGTTTGATAGATCGTTCCATTGGCTTCGCCCCTGGATGTCTGTCATCACAGCTACCGACCCTGACCACCTCGATATCTACGGAACAAAGGAAGCTTACCTTGAGAGTTTCAACCATTACACGGAGTTGATACAACCTGGTGGCGCACTGATTATCCACCAAAACCTTGAGATGAAGCAACGCGTCAAGGACGGTGTGAAGGTCTATACGTATAGCAGAAGCGAAGGCGACTTCCATGCCGAGAATGTCAAGATGGATAATGGAACAATCGTTTTCGACTTTATCTCACCTGTGGAGAACGTCAAAGGCATTGAACTAGGCCAACCTATACCTATCAATATCGAAAACAGCGTGGCGGCAATGGCGATGGCTCAGCTCAATGGATGCACCGCAGAAGAACTTCGCTACGGCATGAAGACCTACGGAGGCGTGGACAGACGATTCGATTTCAAGATCAAAAACAATCGTCACGTGTTCCTTTCTGACTACGGACATCACCCTAAAGAGATTCTCCAATGTGCCAAAAGCCTAAAAGAACTCTATGCGGGACGAAAGATCACAGCCATCTTCCAACCACATTTATATACACGTACGCGCGACTTCTATCGCGACTTTGCTGACGCGCTAAGCCACTTTGACGAGGTGATTCTCACAGAGATCTATCCCGCAAGAGAACTGCCGATAGAGGGTGTGACGTCAGACTTGATATTCAACAACCTCAAAGAGGGTGTGGAGAAGGACACTATCAAGAAGGATGACGTGCTAAGCTATGTCAACCAACGCGACTTTGATGTACTCGTGGTGCTAGGTGCTGGGGACCTTAACGACTATGTGCCCGAAATAGCAAAGGTTCTAGAAGCTAAAGAACAAGCATAAAAAGACACCAAAAGAGCCTACGCTTAAGGTGGCTATAAGACGACAAGAATGAGAACAAGAGGTAAGAAAATGATCATCTGCTTGCTGGATGTGCTCCTTATGGGGTATATCCTCTTAGCCGTGACATCATGGAACACTCCGGAAGACAACCATCTCTTGTGCTCAGTAGTGGATATAAACATCTCTGATCCCAACAATACGGGATTCATAACGCGCAAGGAAATCGTCAATATCCTGCAACGTAAAGCAATCTATCCGCTAGGTTTGTCTATGGAGAAGATTAATCCTCGACAGATAGAAGACTATCTCAGGACAAGTCCTTTTGTCAATACGGCACAATGCTACAAGACTAAGAATGGTCACGTAAACATCAATGTGACACAGAGGATGCCCGTCATACGTATCATGACCGACCGCGGTGACGATTATTTCCTAGACGATCAAGGGGGCATCATGCCCAACTCACAATACACGAGCGATCTGATCATCGCCACAGGGGCTATCAACAAGGTGTTTGCCCAGCGTTACATCACACCGCTTGCCAAAGCAATTATGGCTTCGGACTTTTGGCGCAACCAGATAGAACAGATCAATGTGTTGCCCAAAGGAGGTATCGAGATTGTGCCACGCGTAGGACAGCAGATCATCTTCTTAGGTTATCTGCCTAACTGTCAAAACACGACGGTGCGCAACAGACGCATCGTGGAGTTTACAAACAAGAAGCTCAAACGCGTGGAAAAGTTCTATCGTTACGGCTTATCGCAAGCTGGCTGGAACAAATACGACTACATCAACATGGAGTTTGACAATCAAATCATCTGCAGAAAAGCAGATAGCGAGGAAGCAAAGGCAGAAAATCAATCAACCAATCAACCAATACCCGAAGCGCAAACCAAAAAGAGTAAAGAGACAACACCCAATAACGAGGTGACTGAAGAGAAAAAAGAACTTATAGAGTAAACATAAACAAAGGAAAGATATATGGCAGAATTCATTGTAGCCATTGAACTGGGCTCATCATACATAAGAGGTATAGCAGGCAAGAAGAACCTCGACGGAAGTATCGCAGTACTTGCTGTTGTCAAGGAGGACGCATCACAATGTATCCGAAAGGGCATCGCATACAACAGTGACAAAACCGTACAGTGCCTCAAAAGCATCATCAACAAACTGGAGAAACAACTCAAGCACAAGATAGAACGCGTCTTTGTAGGTGTTGGCGGACAGTCCATACATAGCGTACGCAACTGTTTGGTAAAGGATCTAGGCCACGACACGAAGATAACCAGTGAGATGATTGACGAGCTAATGGAGTCGAATCGCAACATGGTGTACCCCGAACAGGAGATTATCGACGCTGCCACACAAGAATATAAGGTGGACAACCGCTACGAAACGGACCCTGTGGGCATCAACGCATCACGCCTTGAAGCCAACATCATCAACATCCTATGGCGCAAATCGTTCTATAAGAACCTGAACAACTGCCTCGACAAGGCTGAGATTGCTATTGCAGAGCTTTACCTCGCACCTCTAGCGTGCGCTGATGCCATACTTACCGAAGCTGAGAAGCGCAGCGGTTGTGTGCTCGTAGACCTAGGTGCAGACACTACAACGGTTTCGGTATTCAGCAAGAATATTCTCCGTCACATTGCCGTGATTCCTCTTGGTGCCAACAATATCACAAAGGATATTGCGAGCCTTGACGTTGACGAGAAAGAAGCAGAGCGTCTCAAGCTAAGATATGCATCTGCTTACACGGAGAATTCTGACCTGGATAAGACGCTGACTTATCCTCTCGATCAAGATCGTTCGGTATCTAGCATCAACTTTATCGAAATCGTTGAGAGCCGTGTACGCGAGATTGTGGAGAACGTTTGCAACCAAGTGCCTATCGATTACCGCGACAAACTCAACGGTGGATTTATCCTCACAGGTGGTGGAGCAAACCTAGCCAATATTGAGAAAGCCTTCAAGCACTTCGCTAATGCCAACAAGATACGTAAGGCAATGTTCGTTAACCAAGCTATTACCTCTAATGACGAGGAGATTAAGAGCCACAATGGTATGATGAACACCTTGCTAGGACTTCTCGCCAAAGGCAATATCAACTGCGCCGGAGAAGAAATCACAAAGAACCCAGGGCTCTTCAATGGCACAACAAGCAAGGCTGCGCCTATCAACGACCCTCATAGCAATCCACGAAAGTTTACCGAGATTGAGCAAGGTGTGGTGATTAGCGAAGCTGAAAAGAAAGCGCTAGAAGAGAAAAAGAGAAAAGAACAAGAAGAGGAAGCTAAGCGACAGCAAGAAGAGATAGACCGTCAGAGACAAGAAGAGGAAGCCAAAAAGCAAAAGAGCGGGCTACACAAGTTGTTCGCCAAAGGCAGAAAGTTTCTCGGAGGAATGCTTGATCCAGAGGAATAACAATCTCTTACACCACATCATTTCTAACAGATACAACATAGATATATGGACAATAAGAACTCAAATAACGGAAACAAGACCAACTGTGTACTTGATTTCGAAACCAAAGATATTACCAACAGCATCATCAAAGTGATTGGTGTCGGTGGCGGTGGCGGCAATGCTGTCAACAATATGTACCGCGAAGGCATCCATGACGTAACATTCGTGGTAGCAAACCTAGATAAGCAAGCACTCGATGATAGCCCCGTGCCAGTGCATCTACAACTCGGCACTGAAGGACTTGGCGCTGGAAACAATCCAGAAAAAGCTCGCATAGAAGCCGAAAACACCACGGAAGACATCCGACGAATGCTCAACGATGGTACAAAGATGGCTTTTGTCACTGCCGGAATGGGCGGTGGCACAGGTACTGGTGCTGGTCCTGTGATTGCAAAGATAAGCAAAGACATGGGCATTCTGACCGTTGGTATCGTCACTATCCCCTTCCGCTTTGAAGGAACGAAGAAGATCAACCAAGCGCTAGATGGCGTGGAAGAGATGGCACGGAACGTTGACGCACTACTCGTTATCAACAATGAGCGTCTCATGAAGATCTATCCAGACCTCAGTTTCATCAATGCCTTCAAGAAAGCGGACGACACACTGACCGTCGCAGCAAAGAGTATTGCAGAGATTATCACCGTGCATGGACTCATCAACTTGGACTTTAACGATGTACGCACAGTGGTTAAGGATGGCGGTGTAGCCATTATGAGTACTGGATATGGCGAAGGTGAAGGACGTGTAAAGGCGGCAATACAAGATGCGCTCAACTCGCCTTTGCTCAACAACAACGACATCTACAATGCCAAGAAGATTCTATTGAGCATCAACTTCAACTGCGAAGATGGCAAAGATGGCGGCTTGACCATGGACGAGATGAACGAAGTAAACGAGTTTATGTCACAGTTTGAAGATGGATTCGAACTGAAATGGGGTGTTGCCATTGACCCAAGCCTTGACAAGAAGATCAAGGTAACCATCCTTGCAACTGGCTTTGGCGTAAACGATGTGGACGGAATGACCGAACATCTCACACCGAAGAAGATTCAATCCATACAAGACAAGCAAGCCGAAGAGGAGAGAAAGGCTCGCAACGAAGAACGAATTCGCAACTATTACCGCGGCGATCAGAACACGCCACAGAAGAAAAGACCTCACACTTATATCTTTAGCACAGAGGATTTGGACAACGAAGACGTGATCATCGAGATTGAGAACATCCCAACCTATAAGCGCACAAAGAGCGATATCAACCGTCTGAAGAACAACGGAATAAGCAAAGAAGACGAGAAAGACGTCCGTAATGCTTCTAACTTCACGGGAACAATCGACTTTAATTGATAATATAGCGGTACAACATTCAACAAAATATCATTATGGACTTATTCGATCAGATAAGCGAAGACATCAAAGCAGCAATGAAGGCACGCGATAAAGTGGCCCTTGACACGCTGCGCAACATTAAGAAAGTGTTCCTCGAAGCCAAAACTGCTCCAGGTTCAGACGGCACACTAACCGATGCCGCCGCACTGAAGATTCTGCAAAAGCTTGCCAAACAAGGTAAGGAAAGCGCCGAAACCTTCATTCAAGCAGGTCGAAACGAGCTTGCTGAGGGTGAGTTAGCACAGGTAGCAGTGATTGAGCGCTATCTTCCAAAGCCACTTACCGAGCAAGAAATCGAAGAACAAGTAAAGGCAATCATTGCGCAGACCGGTGCTACCTCAGTTAAGGAGATGGGCAAGGTCATGGGCGTAGCGTCTAAGCAGATGGCAGGTAAAGCCGATGGCAAAGTGATTTCGACCATCGTACGCAAGTTGCTCGCATAACACATAGAAAAGAAACAAGAACAAGTTAATAGACATTTAGAAAAATTATGGCAAAGAAAGCGTTATTGATGATTCTCGATGGATGGGGAATCGGACAACACGGAAAAGGTGATGTGATTTACAATACTCCCACTCCTTACCTTGATTACCTTACCGCCGTATCGGCACACTCACAACTTCAAGCTAGCGGCGAGAACGTTGGTTTGCCCGATGGACAGATGGGTAACTCTGAGGTAGGACACCTTAACATCGGTGCTGGACGCGTGGTGTTCCAAGATCTCGTTAAGATCAACAACTCAATCAAGGACGGATCTATTCTTCAGAACAAAGGTATCGTAGAAGCATACTCATACGCTAAGGAGAATGGCAAGAAGCTTCACCTCATGGGACTCACCTCTACGGGTGGTGTTCACTCTAGCTTTGACCATCTCAAGAAACTGGTTGAGATTGGCAAGGAATATGGTTTGAGCAAGGTTTTCGTTCACTGTTTCATGGACGGACGTGACACTGACCCTCATAGCGGCAAAGGTTTCATCGAAGAGCTACAGCAGACTTGCGATGCCAATGGTGCAGCAATTGCTAGCGTGATTGGTCGTTTCTATGCAATGGACCGCGACAAACGCTGGAACAGAGTAAAGGAAGCTTACGACCTTTTGGTTGAAGGCAAGGGTAAGCAAGCTACCGATATGGTTCAAGCTATGCAGGAAAGCTACGACGAAGACGTAACTGACGAGTTTGTAAAGGCTATTCACAACTCATCCGTTGACGGCACAATCGATGAAGGCGACGTAGTGATCTTCATCAATTTCCGTAACGACCGTGCCAAGGAACTTACCCAAGTGCTCACTCAGGAAGACTTAACCGACGAGGGAATGCACACCATCAAGGATCTGAAATATTACTGCATGACTCCTTATGATGCATCTTTCAAGGGTGTAAACATCCTCTTCCCCAAGGAGAACGTGGACGATACGTTGGGCGAATACCTCTCTCGTATGGGCAAGCGCCAGCTCCACACCGCCGAGACAGAGAAGTATGCACACGTTACATTCTTCTTCAATGGTGGTCGCGAGACTCCTTATGAAGGCGAAGACCGCATCTTGGTTCCTTCACCAAAGGTTGCAACATACGACCTTAAGCCTGAGATGAGTGCTTTTGAGGTAAAAGAAAAGCTTGTAGGAGCTATCAATACACAGGAGTATGACTTCATTGTTGTCAACTTTGCGAACGGCGACATGGTAGGCCACACAGGTGTTTACAATGCTATCGCTAAAGCTGTTTGGGCAGTAGACCAGTGCGTACACGATGTGATTGAGGCTGCTAAGGCCAACGATTATGAGGCAATCATCATCGCCGACCACGGTAACGCGGACAATGCCATCAACGAAGACGGCACTCCTAACACCGCTCACTCACTTAACCCAGTACCTTTCATCTACGTTACTGACAACAACTCGGCTACCGTTAAGGACGGTCGTCTTGCCGATGTAGCTCCTTCTATCCTCCACATCATGGGATTGGAGCAGCCAGCAGATATGACTGGTGAGAATCTGATTGTGGATTAAACATTCATATAGTTACGGTTATCCGCTACTTGCAGCTTCGTTTGAAGCACAAGTAGCGGATTTTTTTTGTGTTTATATCGGCTAGGCGATTTTTCTTTTCGGCTATGCCGATCTGCTATTATTGGCTGTGCGTTCTATTCTTTGTTAGGCTTTAAGATGCTAGCATAGCGCTGAGGATCTTGCAAAAGTTTCACGGCTTCTTTCCACTGCTTATCACTTTGTAAGAGATTATGTGACTTACCACGTTGGAAATAATACATCGAGACGATGTCAGAGGACAAGAGTGTCTTGATGACATCTTTATTATAATCGAGATCCTTGGCTATGTTGTGCTTAAGCTTGTTCTGCAATGCCTCAAACTCCGCTTTGGCTTCATCGTAATAACCTTCAAACTTTGCCATCTTCACAAGGTCCTTCATCACCTCCTCACTGCCTCGATCGTAGCTGAATCCACTCTTAATCACAGCCTGCTTGAAGTCCTCATACTCAGCGTCGCTAATCATGAAGGTAGCAGCAGGGCCTATTGTCTTGTGCGTCTTACGATAGTTGACCTCCCAGTTGAGCATCACCGAGGTCGAATCGATACCTGAAGAGGAGAGATAATAGGCAATGTTAGGCATCGAATCGGGTACGATTTCAACATCCGGTTTGATTCCACCACCATCACGCACCTCACGTCCAGCCCGTGTGTAGAACACGTGTGTGAGCGAATCGGGTACGTGCTCGGTGTATCCTCCGCGTGCATGGTTATACTTTAATGCCTGAATACAACGTCCGCTAGGTATATAATATTTGCTGATGGTGAGCTTCAACGAGCCATTATAGGGCAAATCCATTGTGGTCTGCACCAGTCCCTTTCCGTAGGTTCGGGTACCCATAATCACCGCACGATCGAGGTCTTGCAGACTACCACTAGTGATCTCGCTTGCCGAAGCCGTCTCGCCATTGACTAGCACCACGATGGGCATCACGGTATCGATAGGCTCATGAGTGGTGATATATTCCTTGTTGGCCCGACTCATCTTACCTTTATTAGTCACAAGCGTAAGCCCTTTGGGTACAAACATATTGACGATGTTCACGGCTTCTTGCAAGCTGCCACCGCCATTATTGCGCAAATCGAGCACCAACTGCTTCATCCCGTTCTGCTTCATCTCGATAAAGGCGTTGCGCACATCCTTCGAACAGTCGTCCGTAAAGCTGTTAAGGTAGAGATACCCCACCCCATTGGGTTGCACGCCATAATAGGTCACAGCAGGAAGAGCGATAGATTGGCGTGTGATAGTCATCTTCATCGTCTTACCCGTGGTAGGACGCATCACCTTCAGCTCGAACGAAGTGCCAGCATCACCACGCAGATGTTCGCTGACATAGCTCACGTTCTTATCCACCATCGAACTATCATCTATCGCCAGGATCACATCACCCTTCTGCAGTCCGGCACGTGCCGCAGGCGTATCCTCGTAAGGCTCGTTGATACAAACGCGCTTGATCTGACTGTTATAGCTAATCACCGCACCTATGCCGGCATACTTACCAGTGACCATCGTCTTGAGATCCTTCACCTCATTGGCGGGATAATACACCGTATAAGGGTCGAGCGAGCGCAACATTGCGTTGATACCCGTTCCCACTACCGTGTTTGCGTTGAGCGTATCCACATACATCATGTCAAGATATTTATAGATGGTGGTAAACACATCTAGATTCTTGGACACGTCAAAATTGTGTTCTTTGTTATCTTGCGCCGAAGCCGATTGTAGCGCAACGAGCAAGAGCAAGCCTGAGAGAATGGTCTTTAATCGCATATTCCTTATCAAAAGATTTTTCAAATTTGTTTTGTATGGCATCCACTTGGTGGCAGTTCACCTCCGTTAAGGTAGTCGTGTTTCAGCACGGACAGCACCGGAGATACCACTGCAAAGTTATATATAAATAAGGTGAAAGCCGCCGCAAAAAGGCTTAAAAGAAGAAAAAATCGCGGATTATCGTTTTTTTTGCTCAAAACATTTGGTAGTTTCAAATATTCCATGTACCTTTGCAACCGCAATTCAGCTAAGAGACATCTTCTCACAAGCATTGCAGACATATTGCTTCAGTAGCTCAGTTGGTTAGAGCACCTGACTGTTAATCAGGGGGTCGTTGG
>CAVHUZ010000002.1:50645-72648 GCA_963639545.1 Bacteroidaceae bacterium | reverse complement strand
CACTTTTCAATGATAAAAATAAGGGAACGCTACACTTTTTCGATGATTAAACGCTTCTATCGGGTAAGAAGAACGATTTGTGATTTGCTAAAATTTCGTACCTTTGTTAGGTCATAAACATCCATTGTTTATACCATTCCTTTTGTTCTTTTGTTGTGATTTGCTAAAAATTTCGTACCTTTGTTAGGTCATAAACATCTAATCAATGTTAATTTCGTTTTCATAATTCGTTGTGATTTGCTAAAAATTTCGTACCTTTGTTAGGTCATAAACATCTCTATCACGATCCTACTCTGTTCCATTCGGTTGTGATTTGCTAAAAATTTCGTACCTTTGTTAGGTCATAAACATCCAATTGGGATATCATAGATGTCTATGACGAGTTGTGATTTGCTAAAAATTTCGTACCTTTGTTAGGTCATAAACATCTTTTCATCGTTATTCCGAGCAAGAGATAAGTTGTGATTTGCTAAAAATTTCGTACCTTTGTTAGGTCATAAACATCGCATATTGAGTGTAGTAATCATCTGCCGTTGTTGTGATTTGCTAAAAATTTCGTACCTTTGTTAGGTCATAAACATCGATGAGCGGAGAGAAATAACCCATCGCATAGTTGTGATTTGCTAAAAATTTCGTACCTTTGTTAGGTCATAAACATCGTCTGGGCGACATGGCTGACGCTAAGGTGGGTTGTGATTTGCTAAAAATTTCGTACCTTTGTTAGGTCATAAACATCGCAACTGCTATAACAGCCGAATTTGATATAGTTGTGATTTGCTAAAAATTTCGTACCTTTGTTAGGTCATAAACATCAAATGCATTCGTTTGATTACCAAGACATTAGTTGTGATTTGCTAAAAATTTCGTACCTTTGTTAGGTCATAAACATCGGAGCGCGTGCTATGGATGCCGCTTCACTAGTTGTGATTTGCTAAAAATTTCGTACCTTTGTTAGGTCATAAACATCGCTGTCCGCGCGTGTTATATTGCCTATACAGTTGTGATTTGCTAAAAATTTCGTACCTTTGTTAGGTCATAAACATCAATGTAGGTAGACAAAGTTAAACGCATCCTGTTGTGATTTGCTAAAAATTTCGTACCTTTGTTAGGTCATAAACATCATTCTTTGTCTTTAAAAATCTTCGTTGTCTGTTGTGATTTGCTAAAAATTTCGTACCTTTGTTAGGTCATAAACATCGTCTTACGCAATTTGGTATTCATAAAATCTGTTGTGATTTGCTAAAAATTTCGTACCTTTGTTAGGTCATAAACATCTGACTGTTTGCAATTAGCTTATAGTCAGATGTTTACGTTTAAGGATAGAATTAGGAAAATAAGTTGAATATCAAGCTTGACTTTTAGCCATATGTCATTTTCTGCTTCCTGAACTATAATGCCAAGAATACCGAAAAGAATGGTGGCAGCAACCCGATAGAATACAAAATTAGGTGTTAGACAATCAAAACAATTCCAACTGCATTGGTTGCGATTTTGTTTTGGCGACCTTGGAGCCATGATACACCATGATGTTCTCAAACTGCTTGTCGGTAATGCACATAACCGCAACATGTCCATACTCTGGCATAAAGTTTTTTATGCGTTTTACATGAACATCGGCATTTGCCATGCTTGCACAATGGCGAACGTAGATGGAAAACTGGAACATGGTGAAGCCGTCCATCTGCAACTGCTTACGAAACAAAGCGTAGGCACGTTTGTCTTTCTTTGTCTCCGTAGGCAAATCAAAAAAAACTAACACCCACATAATCCTATATTCACTTAGCTTGTCCATAACGACTAGGTTTTTACATGATTATTAGCTTATCTCTCAGGATAGGCTATACGTCTTAGTTCTCCGCTGAAACACTTATAAAGCGATGCAGTGGTTTGTGCTACCCCTACCATCAGCGGACTGCGCTTGCCTCCGATTACGACATCAAGCGTAGGTATGGTAAGGAGACGTGCCTTGATATCTTTGGTGAGCTCCAGACCTTCGCTGGCGTAGTCTCTGACGATACCAAATACCAGTTCGTCGACATATGGTCGGAATGGCTCCATGATGTCATCGGCAAGACAATAGGCATTGTATCGGTTGTGGTGGTGTATGCCGAAAGTGGGCAACATACCGCTACTGACCAATGCTCTTGCTACAACAGCACGCAAGATGGCGTAACCATAGTTTAGCAAGTTATTGGGTGGCATTCCATCACGGTTGCGTGTGTAGTCCTTTAGTCCTGGTATGGACGAGAAGAAACTTTTCCAGTAATAGGCTGCTGCTCTTGCCTCAAGATTACTCGTGTCCCCACTCTTTACATCTTCGCTCCATCGCTGCATGCACCCCACTTCCACTTGCGAGCAAAGAGATAGCACCCGTGCTTGGTTTTGTATCTTTGCTTTTATGGTCTGTTGCCACAACTGTTTGCGCAGTGGTTCCGAGGCCGCTATCTGAGAATGGAAACGCTCGCTCTGTATGGTGTTTCCACATAGAGGAAGCAATAGCCCGACGGGCATACGATTGTTGTCGCAAGTTATCACGGCACAATTGTTCTCAAGCAAGGCTTCAAGAAGTCCTTGCGTGATGGTTATCTGCCTATGGTCAAGGATGACGATGCCGATATCCTCTATGGGGCGGGTAATGACACTGTTTTCCTTGATGATGTCGGGCAGGTTTTTCTGCTTTTCCACCTCAGGTAGCTTGATTACCATTTGCCGCAAGCGCAGCGAAAGATAGGCAGGGTTGCCAAAGTAAAGGGTTTTCTTAATCATAAGTAAGGGGGTATTACTTTCATTTTATGATATTGCCCAATCTGTCAACCTTTATAGGAATACAGATTTCTTTTATCATCTCGCCAGTCAGGGCACGCTCCATTTTATTGAGTGGCGAAAACTCAAATTTATCTTGAATGGTAGCAGCAACTCTCTCTTGGACAAAATAGACTTGAAATTTACTAGAAGACACCATCTTATATATCCTCTCCTTGTCCAGCGGCATATTCACCCTGCTGCTCTTGCGTTCCTCCTCTGTCGGAACATATACAAGATCGTTAGGTGAAAGAATAAACGCAGCTTTCTCGTCAAGTGGCAATCCCTGCTTCATCTTGTTGATTGCCTCGTTGAGCGGAATGGTGCGATAGCTGCGTTTCTTTACCACTTCACCCGTCTTCTTGTCAAAGGTATCCTCTTCATACACGGCAAAGAAGAGATTTGTGCCCTTGGCGGCTTCCACAAACTTACTACTCTTGTTGCCCGTTTGTCCTACGGCAAACTTTTCTGCTTTCTCATACACGCGTACCTTATATATAGGTTGGTGATGCTTGCCATCGTTCAGACTGACAATGTTGCGGTTCATCTCGTCTATTCCATCTGGCGAGAAGGCTAATTCTGCCTTTCCATCATGTTGCTCTAGATGGCGCAGCATGATTTTCTGTATAGCAGAGTCTGCCACTTTCTCTTCTATGATCTTTTTGCTGAATGAGGAGTCAATGCTCTTGCGTGTGGCAAAGAAGTGATCAGATGTTTCCTTTGTGTAGTAGTATACCTCGATCTTCTTCAGGTTTATGTCTTGCCACGTGTCGGCATTGTCGGCGAAGTAAGCCTTTATCTGTTTCTCGGTGTAGCTATTATTGAGTAGTTCGACTAGTTTCTTTCTGAGGTCGCGGTTTACTATGCGCTGCGGTCTGAGCATGGCGTCTTTTAGTCCACAGGTCTTTATGCGTTGTAGATTAATCTCGCCGTAGACCGTTTCCTTGTGCATCGGCTTCCTTATCGCCCAACTGTCGCCAGAGGTCTGCGCCACGAGTTGTTTCTTACCATTGACGAAGCGTAGCGAATGGTTGGTGGTCTTGTTGATGACACGTAGGTTTTGCTTGAAGCTTACAATAATTCCTCTCAACGTTCTTTCAATATCGGCATGGAACGAGGGCCAAGGTAAGAGAAACTCCCTGGCTACGGATATCTTTTTCTGTTCGCCACCGCGGTTCGCCATCACTTCTTCATAGCGGCGCAGCTTATGTGAGAGCTGGTAACGGTTGCTTTGGTTCTTTGGTAGGGCTGCCTCGTTGTTTAGTAGGTTGACATGGTCGCGTGTGGCACAAGCAATGACGATGGCGTCCATGGCGTGATGGCGATGGTCTATGCGCTTTTTGTTGAATCCTTTTTGCAGTTCGAGCGGCATGGTAGGTATGAGATGGCCGTTGGTGCTGACAGTGGTAAATTTTTCCGACTGCGTTATCTCGTTCATGCGCTGGAAGCGAGGAAGGATGATATGGTTCCACACATCGTTTACCCCCCAGTCGTGTTTCAGCCGGTCGGTAATGCCACCCGTGCATACGATGACATTCTTTGACGTGGCTTCTTGTTCGCCGTCTTCACGCACAATGTTCGACAAGAGTCCCTTGACCACCTTGCTGATATAGCGGCTATCGTTCATCTGCCTTTCTATGAAGTCTGTAGGCAAGTCTTCGAGCAGCAACTTGCGCATTTTCCCCTTGTTCTTCCTGCCGTAAATCCGCTGAACGAGATCGCAATAGCTGTCCTTCTCGAGTATGGTGACTGTGCGTCCGCCGCTGAGGGTGACCTTCTCGCCATGGTGCTGTTTGATAAACTCAAAGCCGAGCGCATTGTCTTTCAGCTTGTTCACTTCGGCCTCGCATATCACCTTGTTGGATATAGAATCGTCAAAGTAACGCGACTGTGGAATGATGTGCTCTATCTCATAGTCTGTCGTGAAGAGCCGTGCAAGGGGTATTGTCTGTCCCGTGTAAGGTGAGACGTAATGCTGCTCGAGCCAGAGCTTGTATCGTTTGATTTCAGAGAGAGATGGAAGGTTCTTGGCATCGGTGAACTTCTTGAGTATATCGTTTACGTATTCATCCGGTTCGTCCACGCTGTTGAGGGCGGTGTCCTCATATATACGCAAGAGTTCCTGCTGACTGGGAGAGTATGGGCGCACATTCTCTATGCCGAGCTCTGGATTGAGAAACTCGGTCAGCAATGCCTTAATGCGCAAGTTGGTATTCTCGTTCTGTAAGGCACGCTCCGTCATCTGTTTCCGCTTGTCGGCAGGATTCTTCATCTCACGTCCCATCTCTACGTGTATCTCATCTATATGTCCATGTTTCTTCCATATATCCCTTACGGTACGCAAGGTTTCCGTTATCACCTGTTCTACTACAGGGTTGCGGAGGGAATGTTGCTTGAATTGGGTCAGATAGACATCGATGTCTTCCGGTGTGTGCCATTTGTCCGTGGTGCTTGTTTCGCTATGGCGGTCATACACCACATAGCATGCCAACCATAGCGGTAGGGCGCGGAACTGTTCTATGCTGTTTAGGTGAATAGCTTTTTCCCTGACGCGTGTACGAATGCTTTCATCCACTTCGCCGTCGAGAATCTTCTGTATGCGAACTTTCGTGGCGGCATCTATGTCGTCCACGTTCCAATGATGCCCCATACGCATCAGCGGTAGCAGTCTCTTTATTGCTTTGGCAGAGTAGGCACCATAGTCGGAATCAAATGGAGGAAACTTTGCCATGGCATCGACGAAATCGTCGTCAAGATTGTGCTTCTTGGCATAATGTGCGAGGGCTTTGCGTAGCTCTATGCGGTCGCTGACACTATACAGAATGTGCCACAGGTGTTCCTCGTTTTCTTTGTCATTAAGGAATGCAGTGTCCACCCCAGCTTTTTGCAGACGTGCCAATATGTTGCCATGCGTTTCGTTGCAAGGGTACACTCTGTCCCGAACGTAATTCCAACGGTAAGGCAATTCTTTACCTTTGCCTTTGGGCTTGTTTACTTTGAAGTAGTCTATAAGCAACTGGGTTTCCTTAATGTCTTTACGGTCGTTAAGCCAATCGAATAGGTGAGCACGGCTTTTTTCATTAGGAAGGAACTCGGCCGTTACATCTTCATCCTCCGGTTTATCGGAAAGTCTATAGATACGTAAGTTGCCGACAAACTGCCATAGACGGAATTCCTGATACAGGGGATGCGACTTGGATATACATTTTACATACTTCTTCGTCTTTTCGCCCTCCGTATTGAGGCATGTGTGATACTCGTAAGGACATTCGTCTATCATCGATTTCTTGCTCTTGAGTGGTCGTTGATAGAAGATGATGTCGTCAAGGAGAAGATAGGTGAAGTCCTTTGTGGCAATAGACTGGCGGTATGCTTCGTTCTGAGGATACAACTCGCTGATGCATTCGGAATACAATTCTCGGTTGCTTAGTTCAGGAATAAACTGCATCTGCTTTTTGAGAATAAGGCGTAGCTCTTCCTTGTAGAACTCTCGTTCCACGGTTCGTACTAACTTTCCTTTTATCTTCTGCTTGGGGTTATGTAAGAGAAAACTGAAGATATATTCTCCAATCGTGAGCTGGGAATTGCGTATATCGTCTTCAGTCTTTAATTTTAGTAGTCCCCAATCGTTCTCGCCTGGCATACGGAAGCTTCTCTTGATAGTCCCCTTCTTATCTGTCTTTGGTGTTCCGTCCTCATTCAGATGCGTGGTAACGATAAATTCCTTTACCTTTCCTACCCAGTCGGGCTTTTCTTTGGCAGAACGATGGTACACCATGCCATTTTCAAGCATGACATCGTACCACGTATCCTTACCCTTCTTGTCGCCCGTGTCCACTACGTCAATAACCTTAAGGGCATAGTACTTTTCTTCTTTTGTATTGTCCGTTTCAGTTTCTTCGCCACGCATCTGGTAGTAACCACGCTTTTGGTTAAAGTTGAGCAGTATCCATGCCAACTCCTGTCCGCTTATAGCCTCCCGCAACGCTTTATGGCGGAGATAGTAAATTGTCCAATCGTAGGGGATCTTCATTCCAGTATCCATCATCTGAGGATGTCTCTGTGAGAACTGTTGCAGCATCTCTCTATATGAGTCGGTAAACAAGAACCGCGGCTTCCCCTCTTCATCCTTGGTCCATGGCAGAAGAACCTCAGTGTCTTTCTGAAATTTGCCGTAACGAGTCAAGGTGTTGGCATAATGTTGTGGCAAGAAGCCCATCTTCTCCAACACTCGATGCAAACGTTCGCGACGCAACAGATGGCGTTCGCGCAGTCTGCGCACTCCTCTGTACTGTGTGCGATCCTTCGTCTGGGAAACAGTGTTCCCCTTCGCAAAATCACTCTGCATGGCGGCGTCCATAGGTATTATCCTGCTGCCCGCATCTTCTATACTAGTAAGTACGGGGGTAGCTCCTTCATTTTGTTCTTGATTTACCACAGCCCAACCTATACTATTCGTTCCAAGGTCGAGGCCAAGAATATGCTTAGTGTTCATAATAGTTTAATGTATTACATTCATCATATTAATTTTGCTTCAAAAATACAAAATAATATTGAGTTTGCTTGGTTATCCCAGCAAAACTTTGTATCTTCGCCCCAAGATTTTTAGCAAATCACAATAAGGATTATTCCGTTGTGAAAACATTAGGTCTCCCATCGTCCTTCAACGGTGGGATTTTTTTATAAAGACAATGCTGTAGCATCACACTCTAGCTACTGACCTTGTCTTTATCTTGTATGCCTTTTGTGTATCATTCTCTTTAAGGGTTTAACCTAAAGACTTTGGTAACCGATAAAATTCTCCTTCTATTAGTTTGTACACTGTAAGGATTCGAGATTATCAGATTCTGTCGTTGAGAGATGAAGGGTGTGCATTTTTCTCTTATATCGTTTTGTATATCGTAAAAAGACCTTACCTTTGTAACCGAATACATTATCTAACTATTATCTCAACCTATAACCATTATGAATCATTCTTATTACAAAACCTGTCTTGCTACGTTGGCATTGATGATGACAGCCCATGTAGCCAAGGCACAAATCATCTATATTGACGATTCGGGTAAAGGTGTGGAGCAGAACGATTCCGCCCATTTCACTCGTCAGTCGACACCCGTTATGGCATTGCGCCCCGTGCCCGCCAGTAGCGTTCGCTTGCTTCCGGGCTTGTTTAAGGAGCGTTATGAACTCAATCGTAAGTACATGATGATGCTCGAACCCGAAAAGTTGTTGCAGAATTTCTACGCTGAAGCCGGTCTTAATAAGGAGTATATGGTGGGCAAGGATGGCAATCTGAGCAATCTGTATTGGGGTTGGGAGAGCCCGATGGGGCAGCTACGTGGTCACTTCCTGGGACATTATCTCTCCGCTTGCGCCTATATGTGGGCAGAGACGGGTGATGCAGCTATCAAGCAACGTGCCGACTTTATCGTCAGCGAACTGGCTCGTTGCCAGCAGATCAATGGTGGCGAGTGGGTAGGATCTATCCCCGAAAAGTATCTCTACCTCATGGCAGACGGACGTCCGATGTGGTCTCCCCAATACACGCTGCACAAGACGCTCATGGGTCTCTATGATATGTATGCGCTCACGGGCAACAAGCAGGCGCTGGAAGTGCTAGATAAGATGGCCGACTGGATGCATCGCTGGACCTCAGAGATGATAGAGAAGGGCAAGGCTGATGCTATCCTCAATGGCGAAACCAGCGGTATGCTTGAGGTTTGGGCTGAGATGTATGACCTTACGGGCAAGCAGAAGTATCGCGAACTGATGCAGCGCTATGGTCATCCCTGGATGTTCACCCAGCTACTCAAGGGTGAAGACGCGCTATCATTGGACCATTGCAACGCATCGATACCTTGGTCACATGGCGCGGCACGCTGCTATGAAGCCACGGGTGACCCTTATTGGCGCAAGCTCACAGAGGCTTTCTGGAAGTGTGCCATCACTGATAGAGAACAGTATGCCACTGGTGGTCAGAATGCTGGTGAGCACTGGATCCCCAAAGGACGCCTAGCCGACTTTGCTGGCGAAAACAATCAGGAACACTGCACGGTGTACAACCTCATGCGTACAGCCGAGTATCTATACAAGTGGACGGGCGATGTGACCTATGCCGACTATGTGGAGCGCAACCTCTACAATGGAATCTTGGCACAGCAACACCCCCAAACAGGTATGGTAGCTTACTTCCTGCCGATGGCTTCGGGCTATAAGAAAGGTGGCGAGAAAGGTTGGGGCGACCCCACGATGGACTTCTACTGCTGCCACGGCTCTCTGGTGCAAGCACAGACACGCTATATGCGCTACATCTACTTTGAGAATGACAAGGGACTGACCGTCAGTCAGTATATTCCTTCCACTCTGACGTGGAAGCATAACGGAACGAACGTCAAGGTGGAACAAGACTTTGATGGTAACCAATGGAACAAGAATGTGGACGCACCACGCTGGACGATCCATCTCAAGGTCAATGCTGACAGTCCCACCGCCTTTGCCTTGCAGCTCCGTCTGCCTTGGTGGCTAGACAAGAAAGCCACCGTTAAGGTCAATGGACAGCCTGTCACGGTCAGCTCACTGCATGGTTATCTCACCATAGACCGCACTTGGGGCAACGATGAGGTGGACATTGTCTTTGCCGACCGACTTTGGACCGAACCTCTTTCGGGCAGTCATACCGGTGAGGTGGCATTCATGGAAGGCCCTATCGTGCTAGCATCACCCACTACCGAGGTGACGCTCAAGGGCGATGCGCGTCATCCCGAGCAGTTGCTTCAGCGCGAATACGATCAGCAATATCGCACCGTGCGATGGACGCAGAGCCATTATCGCACCACGGGTCAGCAGTCGCTGCTTCGCTTCAAGCCCCTTTATGAGATTGCAGATGAGGCTTACACCATCTATTTCCCCGTAAGCCGATAACCCAGGAATGCCCTTATAACACAAGTCCCCAACCGGTTTGATGCCGATTGGGGACTTGGTTTTTCTGCTAGTAGAAACCCTATCACGTTGTCTCAGAGTCTACTTCATATTATGAAACCAGCTTGTTGGGGATAAAAAATAAATTGTTTTTGGTGGAAAAATAAATTAAAAATCCATCAAAAACAATTTGATTTCAGATCTCATAGCGCCTCTATTAGCTTGTCAGACCACTTCACGTACCTTGTCAGACGATACCTTCTATATCGCCCAACATGCTCTAAAGCCGAAGTGCTAGGCTACTATCGCCCTTCAGATATCAATGCGTGAAAGCGTCATTCATCATAGACGGTAGGGTCGGGGACACCTGCCAAGAGAAAAGCCTCTTTGCGTTCACGGCACGTACCGCACTTGCCACAATGATGAGCGCCACCTTTATAGCAGCTCCAAGTGTGATTATAGTCAACGGCGAGGGCTGCACCGCGCTTCACGATGTCAGCCTTGGTGATGTTGGTGTAGGGTGCTACCACCTCCACGTGTACGTAGGTGCCAGCCTGTGTAGCATGATTGATGGCATCGATAAACTCGGGACGGCAGTCGGGATAGATGGTGTGGTCGCCTCCGTGATTGGCTATGAGCACGCGTTTGAGCTCATGGCTCTCAGCCACACCAGCAGCGATAGAGAGCATGATGCCGTTGCGAAAGGGTACCACGGTTGATTTCATGTTCTCTTCATCATAGTTGCCCTCGGGAATAGCATCGGCGCCATCGAGCAGCGAACTCTCAAAGTATTGGTGCATAAAGCCTAGAGGAATGGTGATATGAGGAATGCCGAGCTGCTTGCAGTGCCATTGCGCATAGGGAAGCTCACGGCTAGCGTGGTTCTGACCATAGTCGAAGGAGATGGCAAGGGCTATGTCGTCCTTGCGGTCGTGTAGCAGCGTCACCGAGTCGAGGCCGCCGCTGAGGATGATAACTGAATCTTTCATGTGCGCAAAGGTATAGATAAAAATCGGAAAGACACAAAAAAAGCTCGTTCTTCTGCCATTCCCTGGCAGACAGAACGAGATAAGATAGGTAAGTTTTTATGGCCTCAATAGATGAGAGGCACCGTTTTATAAGTGATAAGTAGATTAATTCTTGGTTTGCTGACAAGTGCGGCACTTGCGCTCGCAGTAGCGTTCGCATTGTGCGCAGATGTCATATCCTAGCATTGCACCGAGGATAAAGTCCTCCTCGGGGGAGAGCTGGCTGAGCGGCCGGGTAAGCATCAAGCGGATAGCATCAAGACATTCGCGCTTACCGAAGAACAGATTCATCCGGTCGTTGCCCACGGGCTGGATGATGTAATGGATGTTCTGATGGCGCAGACGGGTGAGGGCATAGTCCTGATACTTCTTGTTGAACGTGAAAAGCACCATCTGTCTCACACCTTTCTTATATTCGTAGATGTGATTCATCAACACTTTCATGTCCGCAGGCATACGTTGGCTCTCCATAGGCAATGTTGTGGTGAGTGGTGATTACAGGCTAGGCTTGATTTCTTCTACCCATGCGTCGAGGCGTGACTCGGTCTTGTCATCTTCGTTGACGTCGTCAAGAGCTAGACCTACAAACTTTCCGTCCACCACAGCGGTAGAGTCGTCATAGCTATAACCATCCGTTGACACAGCGCCTACGAATGTAGCACCTGAGCCTTCCAAGCCTTCATAGAGCTCGCCCATGCCACCGCAGAAGGTGTCGCAGTAAGACTCGCAGTCACCGCAGCCAAAGATTGCCACTACCTTTCCATTGAGGTCGGCAGCCTTGAGAGCCTTCAAGCCATCGTACCAGTCGTCTTGCAGTTCGCCAGCACCCCAAGTTGATGTGCCAAGAAGCAAGTTCTTATAGTCGGCCACGGTGTCAGCGCTGATGTCAGCAGCGTTGTATACGTCGGCAGAATCTACACCTAGTTTGTCAGCGAGTTGCTGTGCAATATTCTCGCAGGTTCCAGTTGATGAACCATAAATAATACAAGTCTTGTTCATTGTTCGGTATTTGTTTGATAGTAATTCTTACATTTGACGATGCAAAGTTATCTAGTTATCCTAAGAAACGCAATACCTAAAAATGATGTTTCAGCCAATACCTATTTTGTGTGAATACCGTTGGCTTGCTGGTACCGATGTTCTCGCTTCATAATATGCACCTATCCGCGATTAATTTTTGACTGATTTTACACCTATCCGCGATTATCAGATGCGCTATTTCGCACCTATCCGCGATTATTGACAAGCGCAAAGATACACCTATCCGCGATTATTGCCAAATATTTCTTGCATTTTTAGGCTCATCCGTTAAATGCGTGGATAGATCAGTCGCCTACATGATTAGTGGGTGCGGTGTCTCACCGCACGTTCCTTTTTTGTTTATTGCGACGTGAGACACGTCGCCCACTATTGTTACACTTGCTGTATGGGTAGAAATTAAATGGTTATGGGTATGCTAGCCTATTTTTAAAAGGCTGGCTAACCTATCCACGCATTTAACGGAAGACCCATTTTTTAGGGTCAATTAACTAAGCCGTAGAGCATTCAAGCCTCCCTATTAATAATAATGTAAATATCCTTTGTTATTTGTCCAACGCTCCTTGCGTTATCATAAATGATAGTATGGGAGAAATGATAACACATTGAAACAAGATCGAAACTTTAACAAAAAAACTTTAAAAAATGTTTTCTTTCTTCCTTGCTTTTTCTTAAATTTGTCACCACCAATAGGTTTTAGTAAAAGTGAAGACACATCTTAGCCAATAAAGACTAAAGTAGAAGCTTATGAGATTACGTGTATTAATGGTATCCGCGTTGCTTGCAGCAGCCGGACAAATGATGGCACAGTCGCCCGGGGGACTAGGCGGCGTTGTTGTCGATGAAAACGGAGAGCCTGTTATTGGCGCTCAGGTTTTGGTGAAAGGTACTCAGACGGGTGCCGTTACCGACATCGATGGAAAGTTTAGCCTACCTTCTAGCGTGAAGCGTGGTGCCGAAATCGTAGTGACTTACGTCGGAATGGAGTCGCGCACGCTACGCGCAGCATCAGGAATGAAGGTCAGTTTGAAAACCAACGAACAGCAACTTGATGATGTAATCGTGGTGGCATTCGGTCAGCAGAAACGTTCCTCGTTCACCGGATCGGCTGGCGTGGTGAAGGGAGACCTGCTAGAGAAGAAGCAGCTCACCAACGTCTTTAGTGGCTTACAAGGCGAGGTCGCTGGCGTGCAGATGGCTAACAACTCAGGTTCGCCTACCGCCACACCCACCATAGCTATCCGCGGATTCAGTTCGATCAACGCCGGCACATCGCCACTGATCATCGTTGACGGCGCACCTTACGACGGCGGCTGGAACAACCTTAACCCTAACGATGTAGAAAGCGTCACCGTGCTGAAGGATGCAGCCTCTAACGCCCTTTACGGAGCGCGCGGAGCCAACGGCGTCATTATGATTACGACCAAGCATGGTAAGGCGCAGAATGCCACCATCACCTTTGACGCAAAGTGGGGGGCTAACAGCCGCGCCACGGTTGACTATGATCGCATCACCGATCCGGCTCAATACTACGAGACTTATTACAAGGCGCTCTACAATTATAATGTTCGCGATAAGGGAATGTCGGCTTATGACGCCCACGTGAACGCCAACAACACGCTCGGCCTAGGCGGTGACGAAGGTGGTCTGGGCTATATCGTCTACTCGGTACCCGAAGGCGAATACCTCGTAGGTACCAACGGACGTCTCAATCCACATGCTACGCTCGGCAATCGCGTCTACTATAAAGGACAGTTCTATACCCTCACACCCGACAACTGGGTGGACGAAGCCTTCCGCACGTCGCTCCGACAAGAGTATAACATGAACCTCACGGGTGGCTCGGACAAGATGACCTATTATGCGTCGCTAGGCTATCTGAAGAATGACGGTATCGTCTACGCATCCAACTTTGAACGTTACACCGCCCGACTGAAGGCCGACTATCAAGCTAAGAGCTGGTTGAAGATGGGAGCCAATGTCAACTTCACCCACTCTGATCAAGACGATGTGTCTGGCGGATCACTGACCACCTTCAGTCAGACCACTTATTTTGGACCGATCTACCCCGTCTATATGCGTGACGGTGACGGTAATATCATGACCGATGAACACGGCAACATGTACGACTATGGTGCAGGCGATAACGGCGGAGCACAACGCCCAGCCAACATCGACCCCAATCGTAACTTCCTACAACAGGACCGCTTGAATACAAACCACACCTTTGCCAACGTGTTTACCTTAAACGGTTATGCCGATATCACTCCGCTGAAAGGCCTTAAGCTTACTTTCAACGGCACGGTGACCGACAATGAATGGAAAAACACCACCACTGAGCAAGATTTCTACGGCAACACCGCAACTCTTAACACGGGCGGATATGTATCCAAGTATGCCTATCAGACCTATACGCTCAACTTCCAACAGATAGCCAACTACAACATTGAGCTGAACAAGCACACCATCACGGCAATGTTGGGACACGAAAACTACAAGTACATGTACGATTACTTGTACGGCGATCGCGAAAAGATGTTCTCCTTCTTTGGCGCACAAGAGCTTGATGGTGCTGTGAAGGTGAAAAGCAATGGCAGCAATACGGAGAACTATAACACCGAAGGTTACTTCTCCCGACTGATGTACGACTATGATAACAAGTACTTTGCACAGGCTTCTTATCGTCGTGACGCCTCCTCACGCTTCCATCCTGATCATCGTTGGGGCAACTTCTACTCCTTTGGTGGCGCTTGGATCATGTCCAAGGAGAACTGGTACAACGTGTCTTGGCTCAATATGCTCAAGCTCAAAGCATCTTGGGGACAGCAAGGTAACGACGCTATCGGCAACTATCGATATACGGACACCTACTATCTGAGCAACTTCAACAACGAGATCTCATTTGTAATCAACACCGTGGGTAACCCTAACATCACTTGGGAAACCAATAGCAACTTTAACATGGGTGTGGAGTTTGAGATGCTCAAGAGTCGCATCACGGGTAGCGTGGAATATTTCAGTCGCAAAACCACCAATATGCTCTGCTTCGTTTACGTGCCCTTCTCTGGCGGATATGCTGGTTCGTATGACAATATCGGTAATATGATCAATAGAGGCGTGGAGTTTGATCTTCACTTCACCCCCATCCGAACCAAAGATCTCAACTGGATGATCAACATCAACGCTACCCACTTCCGTAACAAGATTACCATGCTCAATGAGGATAACAAGGGTAGCATGCTCGACGGACACCCTGGTTACGTATCGGGTAGCTACTTCTACGGCGAGGGATTGTCTATGCACACCTTCCGTCTGAAGCGTTATGCGGGTGTGTCAGAGACTGGAGAGTCGATGTGGTATAAGCTGGACGAGGCCACAGGTGAGCTCACCACCACCACACAGAGCTCGTCAGCAAGTTTCTTCAATTGCGGAACCTCTGATCCTGACCTCTATGGTGGCTTCAGCACCACACTCACCTACAAGGGCTTCGACTTCTCATGTACCTTCAATTATAGCATCGGCGGTAAAGCGCTCGACACGGGTTATCAGTCCTTGATGGCCAATCCATCTAAGGGAAAAACGGGCTTTGCCATGCATAAGGATATCCTTAACGCATGGAGCGAGACCAATACTAGCTCTGACATCCCACGCTATCAGTTTGCAGTGAAGGACGTGGATACCAGTTCTAATATTCTTTCTGACCGATTCCTAACCAATGCGTCAACGCTCACTCTGCAGAATATCAACATCGGTTACACCCTTCCTAAGAAGTGGACCCGCACCCTCGGACTGAGCAACGTGCGTGTTTATGCCTCTGGTGAAAACCTCTACTACTGGAGCAAGCGCAAGGGCTTTGACCCACGCGGTAGCTTTTGGGGCACATCTTCAGAAACATCCTACTCGCCAGTACGCACCATCACTGGTGGTTTCACCGTGCAGTTCTAACTACATGGAGGGTTAATCAATAACTGAAAAGTTGTATCACAATAAAACGTTAGAAGCTATATGAAAACCAATATAAGACATATCCTCATGACTGCCACGGCTGCGCTGACACTCACCTGTGTTACGTCGTGTATCGAGGAGACCACACCCAATGATGAGGCAACCAACGAAAGCATCAGCGCATCAAGCGAGTCGCTGGAATATCTGACCAACTCGCTCCCCACGTTTCTCACCACATGGTGTACGTACGGAGAGACTTATTACACACAGGACTGGGGCTATCCCTGTCAGATGTATATGCGTGACTTGCTCCTGAACGACTTCCCGATGAACGATAACAACTGGAACTACTGGTTGTACACCGAGAATGGCGAGTCGCTCCGTTATGCTTACTATTATCCATACTACTACTATTACACGTTCATCAAGAACGCTAACAACGTCATCAAGGTAGCGCAGACATCTGTAGAAGGCGGAAGTAAGACAGCGAAAAACTATCTTGGACAAGGCTATGGCTATCGCGCCTTCTTGTATCTAGACCTCTCCCGTCTGTACGAATATCGTAGGACAGGCGTGGAAACGCTGGATAAGGAAGCCGAACAATCGGGCGTCATCGGTATCACGGTGCCTATCGTGAAGGAGACAACCACCAAGACCGAACTATCCAACAACCCTTGCGCACCATTCTACACGATGTATCGCTTCATCATGACCGACCTGAACAAGGCCGAGGAGTGTCTCTCGGGATATACGCGCAGCAACAAAGCCTACATGGATAAGAGCGTGATCTATGGATTGAAGGCTCGCCTATGGCTTGAGATTGCAACCCGCTTTTACAAGAACGCAGACGACCTGGCTAGGCAGGTAGCTGCCGAAGGATCTGATGACGGCTACGACGACCTTGGCATCAGCACCACACAGCAATGCTATGAGAAGGTGATCGAGTACACACGCAAGGCTATCAACTCTGGCTACACGCCTCTGACGGAAGCCGAGTGGAGCGATCCTACAACGGGATTCAACACCGCCAACAACTCATGGATGTTTGGAACGCTCATCAATAGCAAGGAGCAGATCAATGAATCGCCATGGTACACCTTCCTAGGATGGATGTCGTCAGAGTCGTCTTGGGGTATGACCTCAAGTCAGTATAATGCTTATCGCTGCATCGGTAAGTCGCTCTACGACAAGATTAGCGACAAGGACTGGCGCAAGACAAGCTGGGTCAATCCGAAGGATGCTGGCGCTACCACTGTTCCTTCAGCCTATAAGACCAACGTTACGGCTGAAAAGTGGGCTTCAATGCCGGCTTATGCCAACATGAAGTTCCGTCCAGGTGGCGGCGCAATCGACGATTATGAGACCGCACTGATTGCCTCTTTGCCTCTGATGCGTATCGAAGAGATGTACTTCGACTACTTTGAGGCATTGGCTCACACGCAAGGTGTGGCTGCCGCAGCATCGGCACTACAATCCTGGGTGAACACTTATCGTTACACTGATAGCTCGTACAAGTGTACCGTTACGGATATGGATTCGTTTATCGATGCCTTGATGATTCAGCGACGCATCGAACTCTGGGGTGAAGGACTAGTCTACTTCGACTATAAGCGTTTGGGTCTGGCAGTGGTACGCCGCTACACTGGGTCCAACTACGCAAGCAATCTGCAACTCAATTCCTATGCTGGCTATGTGGCTCCGTGGATGAACTATATGATTCCGGAAGACGAGCGCGATCGCAATCCAGCCGTGATTCTTGCACCTAACCCATCTGGCGCCATCACCGTGGAGTGATCTCGGCACAGGAGTGACTATATCTTTAGTGTTTAATCATTAGACCATATTATATATGAACAAGATACATTATATCATAAGCGCACTGGTTGTGACACTCATCATGGCTTCAATGACAGCCTGCAGCGATGATGACAACTATGAGCGCGCACCCGAAGTGGCTGACGATTGTGTTGCCGCCTACTTCGACTCGTCCAACGCTTCGAGCGAAGTGCTGACCCCAACGGAATATGCCGACCGCCAATACATCACCTTGAAGGTGAAACGTCAAAAGACCAACGGGGAGGTGCAAGTGCCTATCGTGGTAGATTATGCCGACTCGGTGTTCCAGATTCCACAGGCAGTAACCTTCAAAGATGGGGAGGCAGAGACCGAAATCACCATCAACTACCCTAATATCGAACAGAAAAAGGAGTACAGCTTCTCCATCCATCTAGACGAAAGCTATACCAATCCGTACATTGAGACGGCTGGTTCGCCTGTGTTCAAGTATAGCGTGATGGTGGCACGATGGATCAAAGTGGTGGATCAAGCACAGTTCTACTACTCTAGCGGTATGTTCCCAAGCGTCTACTCGGATATCTACGAGCTCGAAGGACAGAATCGCTTCCGTATAGACAACTTCCTTGGGTCAGGTATCGACCTTGAATACTACATCATTGCCAAAGACGCAGAGACGGGCGACTTCACCACGGATGCGTTTAACGCCAACGACCGCACCACCTGGAACGGTATCTTCATGCCTCTAACCCATGCTTATACCGCCACCGATACGGGCGGATATCAGTATTGGTATCTCATGGATGATGCAGATGACCTTGAGAACGGATATGCTTCATGGCAACCAGATGGCAGCGATATCAGTATCTATTATGCCGACTTCTATCTCGATAAGACCACAGACGATTATGGTTCGATAGACATGAGCGGCTCCACAACGTCTTATGCGGGCTTCCTTACCTATAATATGTATACCTCAAAAGGGTCGTGGACTGGTTGGAACTACGTCTTGATGTACTGGACTCCGGCAAGCATCCCTTCGCAAGACGAGCAATAAGATGATGCCGCAAGAGATATTCTAACTAGGGTAAACATCCAAAATACATGACAATATGAAATATTTCAAATCAATAATATCACGCTGGGGACTGATGCTCTGTGCTGCAACGCTCACATTGGGCAGCCTCAGTTCGTGCAGTGACGACGATACCAAGACACCACTAGCACAACCCACCGTCACCGAGGGCGCCAAGACGGTAAGCTCTCTCTCGTTCAATTGGGAACCCGTAGCAGGTGCATCGCAGTATGCCTATGAACTTTACGATGCCGATGGCAACGTGGTGCTGGGCGCAGTGACCACCACCACCACCGTCATAGCTACCGGACTGAAGCCCAACTGTCAATACACGCTCAAGGTTTGGGCCTATTCGCCAGTGGATGGGAAGTCGACCACGTCGCCCATAGCAACCATTACGGCTAGCACCAATGCCCAAACGCAACTCGCTACGCCCGCTACGCCCGACGTGAAGAGCGCTAATGGCGGTGTGACCATCACTTGGCCAGCTGTGGAACATGCCACAGAATACAAGTATTCGTACGAGGCTGATGGCCAAACCTACACTGGCACCACCGAGACCAATAGCGTTACCATCACCGGACTGGCCATTGGCGAATACACAATGACGATTATCGCCACCAGTTCGGATGAAAACTATTCTGACTCGGAGCCTCTCACGCTCACCTTCAATCGCACCAAGGCTGAGCTATGGCGCCAAGATGGTGTGTACACATCTGATGCCTTAGGTCAGAAATTCAATGCGCAGATCGTGGCTTACGATGATGGTTCGTACACCATCGAGGCTCCTTATGGTGATGCCGACTACTCCATCAGCTTCAGTCTAGCCTCTGGCAGCTCCCAAATCGTTCCTCTTGACTATTACGCTGTATCCGGCGGCTATTATTTCTACTACGTCAGCTCGGCTTACACGCTCGGAATCTATGCCGATGGCGGCTATTCCTCTTTCACAGGGGATAAGAAGAGCGGTGAGGTATGGTTCTACGAGCTTCTCTACGCAGCAGATGGCAGCGAGGTGGGAAGCGGTTATGGCGACTTCACATGGGGTGGAAGCCAAGAGATGACGGTCGATGATCTCTGTGGCGACTACTCTGCAACCATCTCAGCTTACGACTATTTCTCATCCAACTGGACCTTGCAAGAGGTTAGTGGCACCTGTAATATGTCGATAAAGAAGAACGATGATGGTACGATAAACATCAGCAACTTCTACAATTGGGATGAAGACTTCACCGGAACGGTGGACCTTGGCGCCAAGACCATCACCATCCAACCCACCACTTGGGCCACTTATTATACCTTTGCAGATATCTCTTCAGCTACCACACCGGTTGTTGGAACAATCGCTGACGATGGAACGATTACTTTCCAAAACTTCACCGCATGGTATGGAGGGTACAGTTACATCGAGAGTGACGCCCGATTGGTGATGACAAAGAAGTAAAGTCTATCTTTATACTAAATATGAATAAGAATCTATCCTTATCCTTTATCCTCTCTATGGCAGTGGTTTGCGCCACTGCTACAGAGCGTTCTTATCAGGAACAATGCCGCATAGCGCAAGCCATTCTTGCTCCGCAACACACCGCCACGGCGCAAAGCAGAGTGGCACCGAGCCAGATGCAAGCGCTTACAATGCTTCAGCGCAATGACCAACTCACGGTGCTGGGTTATCAGAGAGGCGGTTTTGTCATCCTGTCCAATGACGATGCCAACAAAGCCGTGCTAGGATATTCCACCACTTCACGCTTTGCTGAAGAGAATGCGCCGCTTCAATGGTTCTTGGAAACAGCTTCTCGCTCCCTTGCTACCCATCGTGTCAGCGCACAATCGGCATCCATTCCTACGGATTGCAAGGCGAGTGTGGACCACTTGGTCACCTCCAAATGGAATCAAGGCGCACCCTTCTGGGATAAGTGCCCTACCGATCGAAGTGGCACTCACTGCTGGACGGGATGCGTAGCCACTGCTATGGCACAGATCATGCGCTACTATCAGTATCCCAGCTACGGCATTGGGAAAGACACGGCTTACTTTGAGAAGCAACCATATGTGGTCAATTTTGCCAATACCGCTTATGATTGGGATAACATGATCGATAGTTACGATGGCTCATACAGCGTGAATGAGAAGTTTGCTGTTGCCACATTGATGTATCATTGTGGTGTGGCTGCACACATGACGTATGGTGTGGGAGCTAGCGGGGCTTACCTCACCGATGCAGCGGAGGGTATGGCAAACCACTTCGGATACATTACGAAGTACTATGGATACAAAGATTATCCTACCGCGGACAACTATAACGATGCACAATGGCGCGAGGTGGTCTATCATGAGTTGAGCGATGGCCATCCCATCATGTATGCCGGAACGTCCAATGCCAATGGAGATGACAACGCTTGTAGCCATTGCTTTGTCTTTGATGGATATGATAGCGAAGGCAACATCGGTGTCAATTGGGGATATGGCGGACTGGGAGACGGTTACTTCGACTTCGATGCACTCATCTGCGCAGCCTATACGCCTAGCGAAAACTTTGAGTGGTATCATGAGATGGTGGTGATACATCATCCCGATGCAGGCCCAATCCACTACTCTCTTGAAGCCGCTGACATTCACAAAGCTCAGTCCTCGGACGCCAATGAGCCTGTGCAGGTGTACGATCTGAGCGGTCGATTGATCTACACGGCTACTTCTTCAGCGTTCTCGCTGCGTGATGTACCTACCCAAGGCATGGTTATCATCAAGCAAGGCAATACCGCACGCAAGGTGGTGGTGAAATAACTTGAACCTATTGGGGCTGCCGCTGACCTACGCTAGCGGTATCCCCACAAGGATATATATTCATTCTTTAAATACAAAAAACTATGATTAAAAAGTTTACTTTGGCTGTTTTTGCAGCACTTGCTTGCCTTACGGCAAATGCACAGGTAACATCTGTGGATGACCTCGTGGGTACTTACACTCCTAATGCCACAGGTTACGAATACATTTCGGCTACCGGCTGGACCAGTATGACCAAGGAATACGAAGTGACTATTGAGAAAAACGCTGACGGAACCGTTCAGATTAACAATCTCTTGGACTTGGATGATAGCTTCGTAGGTACTGTTGATCTGACCAAGAAGACCATCACCATCGCGCCACAGACCTTCGCTACCTATTACACCTTTGCCTCTGGCGACTCAACGGACGTGGTTGCAAAGATCTCTTCCAATGGTACTATCACCTTTGACGATATCGACGCTTACTATTCTAAGTACACCTACCTTAACGAACCATACATCTCGCTGACCAAGAAAGTGCCTGCAACAGTGGATTGGACCGCTGACGGAACATTGTACTACTACAATGGCAATGAACTTTACCACTCAGGAAAGGGCACTATCACCAAGTACTCAGG
>CAVHUZ010000002.1:20831-50635 GCA_963639545.1 Bacteroidaceae bacterium | reverse complement strand
TACGAATATGGTGTGACTTTGGATGGCGAGGATGCTAGTCCAGCCGAGATTCTCTTCAGTTATGCTCAAGATTCAGTGGCTATCGCTAATGGTTTGCAGTACACTGGCTACTCTGGTGCTTACTTCAACTCAGCATTTAAGGACAACTACACCACTTGGTTTGACACCACTGTGGGTTATAGCTCATTCTCTGGAACACAAGATGGCGGTACATTCATGCTCTACTACTATGCTTATAGCGATGATTCATACACCAACTATGTAGAAGGTCAGTTCTACTTCAAGTGGGGAACAGAGGACGGAATCAAGAACGTTAACACCCAGAAGGCAGATGCCAACGCTCCTATCTATGACCTCTCAGGTCGCAAGGTGGCTTCAGCTAAGGCTCCTGGTGTATACATCTGCAACGGCCGCAAGTTTGTTGTGAAATAACATCTCACCCGATTAGATGCGTATGAAAAGGACTCTCTCGCTTCTCATGATGACGTTCGGCCTTGTCATGATGATTTGTGCGCAAGGCGGAACGCCCGTCACCACGTGGTCACCACCGCAGGGATGTCGCCCCGAAGTGCCTGCCCTCATACGCACCACGTGGGATCAAGGTGAGCCTTACTATAACCTCACGCCTACTGATTCGCTGGGAACGCATTGTCGGACGGGATGTATCGCCACCTCGCTGGCACAGATTCTCAACTATTATCAGTGGCCCTCACAGTTGGCTGACGGCACTGTGATACCTTGGAAGGATATGCTCCCATCCTATGCCGGTGCTTATACGCAGCAGCAGGCAGAGGCGGTGGCATTGCTGATGGCACGTTGCGGCAAGGCGGTGTCGATGAACTATGGTGTAGGAGTGAGCCTTTCTTATCCTAAAGAGACCTCTGTGGGACTGGTGCGCGACTTCGGTTACATTGTCAAGGACTATGGCTATCGTGATTATCCTGCCCGTCCCAACTATGATGAGGCCCGATGGAAAGAGGTGGTCTACCGTGAACTGAGTGCCGGACGGCCCGTTCTTTATGGCGGCACGTCCTATAAGCATGGACAAGATGCTTACTATTCGCACTCATTCATCCTTGATGGCTATGACCGACAGGGTAGGGTGCACGTCAATTATGGCTTCAGTGGCAAGGGCGATGGCTATTTTGACATCGATCAGTTGCCGATGTGCTACGATGATGTGGACGAGGAGTTTGACACTTATCAGACGTTGGTAGTGATCCATCGCCCCGTTGACGGACCTATCACGTACGACCTCACTCCCTTAACACCTACCCAAGAAGTCCAAGGTGAGGCAGAGCAATAAGCCAAAGTAGGGCAAAGCAATAAGCCAAAGTAAGGCCGAACAATAAAGAAAATACCCACATCGGTTTCTAAGCCGATATCCCTTACAATGGAGATTAAGGAGAGCGATTCGCCTTAGTCTCCATTTTCTATATGCCCTAAGAGCATCCCGATAGAAGAACAAGTCCGTTTTTTAACATTTCACGAAGCAAGAAAATCATTGTAAAGATTTTGCATTTCTTTGCAAAATCTTTACCTTTGCGACCAAATACTATAAAATCATACTTACGAAAAAGTCACAGACGATAAACCCATTGGCATCTCATGCTATCTCGAAGCATGTCATGAGGAGTGTGTTGCCTTCGGTTTGAGGAGATCTTACACCTTATATAATATATATGGAAGACCAAGCCTAATATATGTAGGCTACTAAATCAGAACACGAAAGAGTAGCTTTAAGGTTGCTAGATGAGCCGTGACACGTCGTCATACGATGAACAATACACAATAACGATTATAATATAAGAACCTATGGACAAAATGCAAGTCAATTTGCTGAGACTGTTTGTCTCATCCGCTTTGTGTTTAGGAGCAAGCCACACCTATGCCCTAGCTGGCAATAGTGAGGTGTTGCCTCCACTGACTAAGGTCAACCAAGGCGCTGAGAAGACAGTAGGCGGACAGGTGGTCGACGAGAACGGCGAGCCTGTTATCGGAGCAACGGTGGTCGTTAAGGGCACCAATATTGCTACAGTGACCGACATCGATGGTAAGTTTACGCTTAAAGCACCTGCCGGAAGCACCCTCGTGATCTCGTATGTGGGTTACGCCAATGCAGAGGTAGCTGCCACAAGCACGGATTTGAAAATTGCTTTGGCGCAAGACGAGAAAACCCTTGACGAGGTCGTAGTGACCGCCTTGGGTATCAAACGTTCTGAGAAGGCGCTGAGCTACAACGTGCAACAGATGGGTAGCGAACAGCTCACCACCGTGAAGAGTACCAACTTCATGAACTCGCTAGCCGGTAAGGTGGCTGGTGTGAACATCAATGCCTCCTCTGCAGGTATGGGTGGTGCCACCCGCGTGGTGATGCGTGGTCCCAAATCCATCAATCAGAGCAACTCTGCGCTCTACGTTGTGGATGGTGTGCCTATCAATAACCGCAGCAATGGAGAGGTGAGCAGCATCTATTCTAGCCAGCCAGGTGGTGAAGGCATTGCCGATATCAACCCTGAAGACATCGAGTCGATCAGCGTGCTCAGTGGTCCTGCCGCAGCCGCACTATACGGATCGGCAGCCGCTCAAGGTGTGATCATGATCACCACGAAGAAAGGTAAAGAAGGCAAAGTGCAGGTGACGGTGACCAACAGCACCCAGTTCTCATCTCCATTCAAGATGCCTGAGTTCCAAAACGAATACCCCAACCGTCCAGGCGAGGTGCGCTCATGGGGTGAGAAAGGCTCGTCAGAGTACACCGGCTTTGATCCTAAGGAATGGTTCAATACGGGTACGAACATTCAGAACAACGTAGCGCTCACCGTGGGCAACGATAAGAACCAGACTTATCTATCCGTTGGATCCACCAACGCACGCGGTATCATCACCGATAACAAGTATAACCGCTACAACTTCACCTTCCGCAACACCACATCGTTCCTCAATGACAAGATGACTCTCAACGTAGGACTCGACTATATCAATCAGAACGATCGCAACCTCATGGCGCAAGGACAGTACTTCAACCCACTGGTGCCGCTCTATCTCTTCCCTCGCGGTGAGAGCTTTGATGCTATCCGTACCTTTGAGGTTTGGGATCAGGCACGCGGCATCTATGTACAGAACTGGAACTATGGTGATGCCTTGCAGATGCAGAACCCTTACTGGGTGGCAAAGCGCATGAATCGCATCAGTCACAAGCATCGTTACATGGCCAATGCGAGCCTCAAATATCAGATTACTGACTGGCTTGACGTAGCCGGACGAATCCGTTTTGACCGTGCTACCACCAAGTATGAGGACCAGCGCTATGCTTCCACAATCAATATCTTTGCCCATTCAGATTACGGATTCTACAAATATGAGAACGTGACCGACCAGAATCTGTATGGCGACTTGATGTTCAATGTCAACAAGACCTTGGGTCAATTCTCTATCGGCGCTAACCTTGGTGCTTCGATGTCACGTACGCTCTACGATGATGAAGGCTTCCAAGGTGGACTGAAGGCCCCATCCAATATCTTCACACCTAACGCCATCGATTACGGATCGGCCACTAACGACAACCGTCCTATCTATGGCTACAACAAGCATTACATCAATTCGCTCTTCGCCAACGTCGAACTGGGTTGGCGCAGCATGCTTTACCTTACCCTGACCGGCCGTAACGATTGGGACTCGGCGCTCTCCGGCACTGAGAACGAATCGTTCTTCTATCCTTCTGTGGGTGCGTCGGCTATCATCTCACAGATGACCACCTTGCCACAGTTTATCAATTACCTCAAGGTACGTGGCTCATGGGCATCAGTGGGTTCGGCCATCAGCCCCAATATATCGTCGGCATGGCGCTATGCGTACAACCCTGCGTCACAGAGCTATTCCACTGTGACCTACAAGTTCCCCAAGACGTTCTATCCAGAGCGTACCAACTCATGGGAAGCAGGTCTCACCGCACGCCTCTTCAACAATGCCGTTTCACTGGACGTGACCTTCTATCAGTCCAACACCCGTAAGCAAACCTTCCTTCGTCCCATCACCGTGGCTGAGGGTTATGGTAGCGAATACGTGCAGACAGGTAACGTTCGCAACCGCGGTTTGGAACTCTCTCTCGGTTATAACAATACCTGGGGCGACTTCACATGGAGCTCAAGCCTCACTTACAGCATGAACCGCAACAAGATTATCGACCTCCTTGACGATCCAGAGGAGACTATCACCGAAGCCGGACTCAATGGCGTGAATGTCATTCTCAAGAAAGGCGGCACCATGGGTGACGTGTATAGCTCCACCACTTTTGCTCGTGACAATGAGGGCAACATCGCTCTTGACGCCAGCGGCAACGTGATTCGTCAGACCTTGAGCAACCCCGAGTATCTCGGCAGCGTATTGCCTAAGGGCAACATCGGCTTCTCTAACGACTTCACCTGGAAGGGATTCAACCTCGGTTTCCTCTTCACAGCACGCTTGGGCGGCATCGTGATGAGTCAGACACAGGCGTTGATGGACTATTATGGCGTGTCTAAGCGTAGTGCGGATGCACGTGAGGCAGGTGGCGTACCCGTTAACACCGGCGTGGTATCAGCCGAATCCTACTACACCGTGGTAGGTGGTGACAACCCAATCTGGTCCGAATACACCTACAGCGGTACCAATGTGCGTCTGCAAGAGCTGCACCTGGCTTACACCTTCCCCAAGAAGATGCTCCGCGGCCTTGATCTCACATTGGGATTCACCGCCAATAACCTGTGGCTGATCTACTGCAAAGCACCTTTCGATCCCGAGTCGACCGCTTCTACAGGTACGTTCTATCAGGCTTTAGACTACTTTATGCAACCCAGCCTACGCTCATTGGGTTTCAATGTTAAACTGAAGTTCTAACCTTTCAAACGATTACAACAACCATGACTAATATTATCAAATCATTAACATACGGGGCTCTCTCTGTGTCGGTGCTGTCCTTGGCAGCGTGTACGGCAGGCTTTGAAGATGCCAACCGCCCCGGTCAGAATGCTTCGGCTGAGGAATTGAGTCGCGACAATTACAATACGGGCTCATTCATGATACAGATGGAGAACGAAGCTTTCCCTGAACAGGAGAATACCTATCAGATGAACCAAGACCTTATCGGCAATTATCTAGGTCGTTACATGACTTATGCCAATAGCGGATTCTCTGGAAGCAACTTCTGTAAGATGAACGCTCCGGTCAACTGGGTGCGTTATCCGTTCAATGACAGTATGCAGAAGACCGTCTCTGCGTTCAACGAGATCTCACGTCTGGTGAGCTCTGAGAGCCTAGCTTATGCTTGGGCGCTGATCCTCCGAGCACAGTCGTTCCTCCGTCTGACCGATATGTATGGACCGCTTCCTATCGGCCAAGAGGACGATGCCAACGCTTACTCATCACAGGAGAAGGTCTATCGCACCTTGATATCCGACCTTGATAATGCCACAAACATCATTACAGGTATGGTGGCAGCCAATGGCGGAACGCTGGAACAGTTTGCTAGCTCGGACAATGTCTACGGTGGCGACTTCACCAAGTGGCTCAAGTTTGCCAATTCGCTCAAGTTGCGCATGGCTATCCGTATGCGCTTCGTGGCTCCAGCTTACGCCAAGGAGGTGGGCGAGCGTGCCGTGCAAGCCGGTGTGATTACTAGCAACGACGACAACGCCTGCATCACCTATGTGCCTAACGGTCAATACAAGACCTCAGTGGAGTGGGGTGACAGTCGCGCTTGCGCTGACATCGACAGTTATATGAACGGTTATGGTGACCCACGTATCACCCGCTACTTCAGCACACCTTCTACCTCTGGTGACCGTGCCATCATCGGATGTCGCGCCGGAGCCAATATCGGTAACAAGTCAGTGGCTGACGCTATCTATTCAGCAGCCAACGTGGATCGCGACACACGCGGCGTGTGGATGACCGCAGCTGAGATGACCTTCTGTCGTGCTGAAGGTGCGCTGGCAGGATGGTCCGGCATGGGTGGCTCTGTGGAGACGCTGTACAACCAAGCCATCACGCTCTCCTTTGAGCAGTGGGGCGCTAAGGGCGTGAGCGATTACCTAGAGAATAGCACCGCTACCCCCGCTGACTACACCGATGCTGATGGCGGTTACGGAGCAGGCCACGCCAAGATGTCCACCATCACCGTGAAATGGGACGACAGCGCCTCGGCTGAGGAGAAGCTGGAACGTCTGATCGTGCAGAAGTGGATCGCCCTCTATCCCGATGGACAGGAAGCGTGGTGCGAGATACGCCGTACGGGTTATCCCAAGGTGTTCCCCGTGGCACAGTCGACCTCATATAGCATCGAGGTACCCAATCGTATTCCTTTCGATTACACCGAACCTATCAACAATCCTATCAACTATCAGAAGGCCGTGCAGCTCCTCGGTGGCGCTGACGACTATGCTACCAAGATGTGGTGGCAGACCAAGTAATCCTTCAGATATTAACGATTAACGAATAATAGCAATGAAAAATATATTTAAGTTGTTGCTCATCCTTGCTGGTCTCTCCCTTGGCTTCGCTGCCTGCGATACCGATGTGGAACTCAAGAACCCCGCCAATCTCACCGATGCGCAACGCACACAAGAGTATTATGAGCAGCTACGTGCCTACAAGCAGACCGATCACCCCGTGGCTTTCGGCTGGTTTGGCAACTGGGTAGGTGCTGGTGCATCTTTGGAGAACTCGCTCCGCGGACTGCCCGATAGCGTCGACTTTGTATCCATCTGGGGCAACTGGAGCAACCTCTCAGAGGCTAAGAAAGCCGATCTCAACTATGTCCAGACCGTAAAGGGCACCCGTGCCTTGCTCTGCTTCATCGTTCAGAACATCGGTGACCAGCTCACACCATCCGGAACCACCGCAGAGGAGTTTTGGGGAACAGGCGATGAAGCCATCGAGAAGTATGCCAACGCCATCTGCGACACCATCGAGAAGTATGGTTATGATGGTTTCGACTACGACTATGAACCCAACTACGGCCATTCGGGTAACATCTCGGGTAAGAAAGAGGCTGAAAAGGTGTTTATCAACACCCTCGCCAAGCGCATCGGTCCCAAGTCGGGCACGCAGAAGATGCTCGTCATCGATGGCGAACCGCAGACCATCAACTCCGAACTGGGCCCTTGCTTCAACTATTTCATCGTTCAAGCCTATGAATGCTCAGGCGATGCCAACCTCGATTCGCGTCTGATGAGCACCATCAACAACTTTAAGGGTGTGCTTACAGCCCAAGAGGTGGCTAAGAAATACATCGTTACAGAGAACTTTGAGAATCATGCTGCTGCCGGTGGCGTCAACTTCACCGACCGTAATGGCAACACCATGATGAGCCTCGAGGGTATGGCACGATGGCAACCCATCATCGATGGTAGCAAGGCACAGAAAGGTGGCGTAGGCACCTACCACATGGAGTACGAATATAACGCCGGTAAGCAACCCTCTTACCCCGCCTTACGTAGTGCCATTCAGATCATGAACCCATCAGTAAAGTAAACGATTAACAACACAAGAGATGAAAAATATATCCAAAATCATAATCGGAAGCTTGGTCGCAGGCGCCTTTGCGCTGACCGCATGTAACGATGCTACGTATGATGAGCTTCACAATCAGGCTTACATCCTGCAGACCAGCACCAACGCCAATAGCTCGGTCAAGCTCACCGTGGGCAATGATGCCGTGACCACTAGCCTCAATGTGCGTCTCTCTGACGTGGCTACGCAGCAGAGTACTTACCGTCTGGTCTACGATACGGCTGCAGTGAGTGCATACAACGCTAAAAACTCCACTCCCTATGTGGCTCTTCCCGAGGACGCCTTCACGCTTTCGGGCAATGAGGTGACCATCCAGGAGGGTAGCTCCGTGTCCGATCCCATCACGCTGACGGTCAATCCTTATACCGCCGCACTGAAAAACTCGGGTAAGAAGTATGCCTTGGCTTTCCGCCTAGAGAATACTGACGGGCACGCCTCGGTGTTGCAGTCGGGCAGCGTGCTGGTGTATGTGCTCGATCAGGTAGTGATTCAGCCTGTGGTGGTGTTCAACAACTCCCACTACATCCACACCGACCTCTCTCAGACCTATAATCTGAGCGAATGGACGGTCGAGTTTAATGTCAACAAGGATATCCTCGGCACCCAGATCGGACAGTATAACAACCAAGCCTTGTTCAGCGCTGGACCTGACGAGATATACATCCGCTTCGGCGATGCACCTATTGAGGGCAACCGCCTACAGATCAAGACCCAGGGCACACAGATGAATAGCCAGATGCTTTTCAGCACCAATACGTGGTATCACATCGCCTTTGTCTGCACCGGCACCAAGCTCTACCTCTATGTCAACGGCCAGCTCGATAGCTCAATGGATCTGCCTGGCAAGGAGACACAGGTGGGCAACATCTGGGTTTGCACCAACTCTACCTACTGGAAGGGTGACGCTCGCTATAGCGAGGTGCGTCTGTGGAACAAAGCCCGCAGCCAAGCTGAGATCTCTAACAACATGTACTCGTGTGACCCATCCACACCGGGGCTGCTCGTCTACTATAAACTCAATGAGGGACAGGGCTTCAGTTTCAAGGACGCATCAGGCAATGGCAATGATGCAACCACCGTTGGCGAAGCCACACCTGAGTGGATTCAGGATGTGCGCATCGACGGAAAATAAGATAACTAGTAAATAACGAAAGCAAATTTCATCAATTAATAAGATTATGAAATCAATCATCAAGCATTCCATACTGCCTCTCGTGGCGCTGATGCCTCTGCTCACGGCATGCCAAAGCGAACCCGAGGTGGGAACACCTTTGCATCCAGTTGATGCCGAAACGTATGGCGCAAAGGTATATATCAACGAGATTGCAACGCCCACGAACGTCTCGTCGGCTAAGATCTTGCAGACTCCTTCCGAGCTAATCTATAGTCCGGACACCTGCCAGTTTTATGTTCATCTGACCCAACCGCTCTCTACCGATGTCACCGTGACCGTGGCTGAGAGCGAGGAGGCTGCTACGGCTTATGATGGCGAGGCTACTGCGCTCCCCGTAGGTACGCTGAAGGTGCTCACTGGCACCGTGACCATCCCTGCGGGTGCTACTGTCAGCACCGAGCCCGTGCGTTATGTCGCTCCTGAGAGTGAGGCGCTCAGGTCGTTCACCGGTAAGGCTGTGTCAGCACTGGCGCTTCAGAGTGTGAGTGGTAGCAATGATGTGAAGGTGGGTAGCGATCATAACGCTTACTATCAGGTGTTCACCAAGGTGGTGACCAACTACAAAGGACAGAGCACCTCTGACCTTGCTGCACACACGCAGCTTGCTTATAGCACTTATAACGTGAGCATCGATGGTCAGACCACAACCGATCTGAGCGACGATAACACCAACACTTACTACATGGACTATGACAATGGTGGTGGCTTTGAGGTCCTCTTCACCTTAGATCAGGCACAGAAGGTGGGTGCGCTCTCCTTCAAGTATGGTTACTCTTGGGGCTATGTGCCTGTGACGGTGGAGATCCTGACCAGCAATGATGGTGCTGAATGGACCAGTCAGACTGGTGGCGAGGTGCAGAATGAGCAGATCAGCTATAGCTGTAAGGACATCCCGTTCTGCTTCTATTCGGCAGTGCCTTGTCGGTATGTCAAGCTTCGTGTGGTGGATTGCTATTACGGCATCTATTATGGTTCTGAGTACAACTATCCATGTGTCAGCGAAGTGAAACTCTATGAGTAACAATGCCGACTCGATTTAGAATCAGCCAATAACGATAGGGGCGTAAGTGGAAAGACCATTTGCGCCCTTTTTTTATGTAGAAAGGATACGGTTACAGTTGTCATATTGTCAAGAAATGAGGGCTGAGAAGCGTTTTGGGGCGTAATAAATGCCAAAAAGTCAAAAAAAATGTGTATCTTTGCGCAAAGGATAACAAATCTATATGACTAAAAAAGAACAGATTATTTCATTTCTTTGGCAACACATCTTGTTGCTCGTATCATTGTTTGTCATGACCTTTGGTGTGGCTTTGTGTGTGCGAAGCATGCTGGGGTCTAGTGTGATCAGTACCATTCCTTATGTCTTCGAGACGGCGGGTAAGCGCTTTGCTGCCATCCCGAGCCTGACCATAGGCCAGTACACCTATATCATGAATGGCATCTTGGTGCTGGGACAGATCGTCGTGCTGCGCCGTCAGTTTGAGCCCGTGCAGCTATTCCAGCTCTTGGTGGGTTTCGTCTTCGGAACGCTGATTGATGTCAACATGTTGCTCACCTCATGGGTAGCCCCCACCACGTTGCTCACCAAAGCCATTGTGCAGATTGCAGGTTGCACCGTCTTGGGCATGGGTATCTCGTTTGAGGTGCGCTGCGGTTCGGTGACCATGCCCGGCGAGGGCTTCCCAGTGGCCATCACCAAGGTGTCAAGCATCCCGTTTCATAAGGCAAAGATCATCGTCGACATCTCGATGGTGACCTTAGCGGTGGTGTTCTCGTTCATCTTCTTTGGCGCATGGCAGTGGTACATCGTAGGTATCGGTACGCTCTTTGCCATGATTTATGTGGGTACGGTGGTGCGTGTGGTAGGCAAGCACATTGGTTGGTTTGACCGCTTGCTAGCTTATCAGCCCGGTTTCCGCCGTTACGTCTACGGTTTGGCACGCTTCATCTTTAAGCAGTAAAGCCTACCTCGGTATCCGATAATACAACAATAACGGTAGCGCCTAGCTCCGAGCAATGCTCATGAGCTAGGCGCTTCTGCGTATCTATGCCCTTTCTCTCTACTGATAACGATAGTTTTATCTGCTAGAAGAAGGGGGTTCATCTGCTGACGGGGTGCGTTTGATCTGCTGAAAGGGCTACGATGAGAATGAAAAATAAATTATTCTTTATCCTCATGGCGGCCGGAGTGACCTCTGAAAGAGCCCGAATCATATCCAAAGGAAGCACCTAACGCATTAATATAGCATCCCAAACATCCACAAGGGAATGATGTTGCCATAGCCCGTCTCTATGTCATCTTTCACTACATATCCATGTTCTATGTCTTGCAACTGGCGTTGTTTTTTCTTCTTACCTCCTACCTCAAATGTGTATTTGCCGTCAATGAGGAAATCGGAGATGGGTGAAGCGGTCACAGGTAACAAAGAACGAGTCTGGTTAAAGAAGAAGGTCTCCCTGACAGTGCCTATCTCTACGTTCTGATTACCTAGCGTATAGATAAGCGTTGGGTTGTCGAGGTATATCTTATCCACTTTCCCAAGACCTTTTATACCATTGGTAGAAGTGCGCAGCTGACTGATAAGGCCAGCCTTTTCCAAGTAAGCACAGAGGTCAGCCACATTGTTTCTTGACACTTCCAGTTGCCCTCCGATCTGCGACATGTTAGGCTTGAAAGGTGCGCTTTGGGCGATGATGGCAAGCAGACGTTTCAGTTTTCTTGCCGTAGATACGGAAAGGTCAGCATATTGGGGAATGTCCGTTTCTATAGTAGCATTGATCACTTGCTGTACGTATTGGTTGATGTTGTCATCAGCGAATGGATAGTACCCCCTTTGTAGATAGTTAGCAAAGTGCTTCAGAGGCAAGAAACCATTTGGAACTGCGACCTCTTGCTCAAGCAATTGACCGAGCGTGCACAATGGGAAGTGGATGCCATGAAACAGCTCTAGGTATTCCCGATAGGAAAGCCCTTGCATCTCATACATCAAGGCACGACGACTTAGGTCGAAAGCGCCCTTTGCAATGTCAAGCACCGATGACCCCGTAAACACCACATGCAGTTCGGCGTGGTAGTCGTATATCAGTTTCAGCTCTCTTGCCCAATCTTTATACTTATGTATCTCGTCAATGAATAGGTACTTGCCACCGAGCTTTGCAAAGTCGTCAGCAAGTTCCGTCAGTCTATGGGACGCAAAATAGAAGTCTTCAGCTTGTACATAGAGTGATTCTTTCAGTGGCAATTGCTCCTTAATATGTTGTAGCACGAGCGTTGTCTTGCCAATACCTCTTGGCCCCATGAGCCCTATCATGCGAGCATCCCAATTGATGCGGTCGTACATATAGCGGTGAAACGTGGTGCTGGTTTCCCTCAGCAGTTTGTGAAATGTGGCCTGTAGCTGTTGCATGATAATCGGTTTTTAATAGATGATCTTGCTTGCAAAGATACAGAAAATCCTCCAAATCGCACTCAACCGAGTGCAGTTTTTATAGAAAAGTGCACTGAACCGAGTGCAATTTTGGCAGTTTCGGGTTGTTTGTAGCTTGAATTCGGTTTCAGAAACGCAGCCATCAGTGGCGCAGAAGGTGTGGAACGTGTGTGTTTAGGCAAAACATAAGCCGTTGAGAAATTTGTCTACATCAGATTATTTGCTATCTTTGCAATATATAATAATGTGTAGAACAGAATTAAACGTGATACAATGGAAAAAGAATTTTATATGCGTAGAGCCATTGCTTTGGCAGTGGATAATGTAAAAAATGGCGGAGGACCCTTTGGCGCCGTAATCGTCAAGGATGACCAAATCATTGCCGAGGGCGTGAATCGTGTCACCTCTCAGCACGACCCCACGGCACATGCGGAGGTGCAAGCCATCCGTGCGGCATGCCGCAAGCTAGAAACCTTCGATCTGGAGGGGTGCGAGATCTATTCGTCCTGTGAACCTTGCCCGATGTGCCTAGGCGCTATCTATTGGGCGCATCTTAGCCACCTGTACTTTGCGGGTACTAAGGTGGATGCCGCAGAGGCTGGCTTTGATGATGCGTTTATCTACCAAGAGCTTCCGCTTGAGATACATGAGCGTAAGCTGCCTACCGAAACCATGATGCATGATGAGGCGCTAGCGCCCTTTAAAGAGTGGATGAGCAACGGCGACAAGATCGAGTATTAATCAGAAAAAGGAGGCGCATAAGACGCATAACACACGAAAAGAAGCTTTAATCTTCATCTCTACCATATCTATGCGCAGGTGTTTCGTATAGATAGATGGGTGTAGAGATGTGATGGTAATGGGGTCCGGATATAGTCCGAATCCCATTATTATTTGGCGCCAATGTGCATACTGAAATGTTAATGAAATCTTTATGTAACGCAAAAGTAACGCTTTAACGTTAAAATATGTTTAAAATTTGCGATTTTGCGTATTTATACCAAAAATCAAGGGGATATGTAAGGGAAAGTGTTAAAATTATAAATAATATGTGATTTTTCTTTTTCGAAAAAATAAAAATATCTATTTTTGCAACCTAACACTTTAAGTTTGTAAGCGTAAACTGCTTAAACGAAGAGATTCGTTATATATAAAAGGTATAAAAATACGTCTTAAGTGGATGGCTAACGAGCCGCCGAAGCAACATAGAGAGTTATATTTTTAGTTAAGTTTAATAAAGATTGTTTATGGGAAAGCAAATCATTATGTTATTGGCCGTTCTCTTTCTAGGTATAGGAGGAGCTAAGGCACAAACAGAAGTTACCGGTACCATCGTTGACGAACAGGGTGATCCCGTTGTAGGTGCAGCCGTTAAGGTTGTAGGAACACACACGGGCGCTGTGACCGATCTTGATGGTAAGTTTAGCATCTCAGTTCAGAAGCCTGGTGCTTCGCTCGAGGTAAGCTACATTGGAATGAAGAGCGAGACAGTAAAGGCTGGTCGCAACCTACACGTTGTGCTTCATACCGATGGCAAAGAGCTCGATGAGGTGATGGTGGTAGCTTACGGAACCACTAAGAAATCGGCTTACACGGGTTCCGCTTCAGAAATCAAAGCTGAGAAACTCGAGGACCGTCAGATGTCCAATGTATCTTCTGCACTGACCGGTACAATGGCTGGTGTGCAGACACGTTCCACCAATGGCCAGCCAGGACAGGACCTTGCAGTGCGCGTGCGTGGTATCAGTAGTATCAATGGTGTGAGCGCACCGCTATACGTAGTGGACGGTGTGCCTTTCGATGGTGACCTGTCAAGCATCAACACCAACGATATCGAGAGCATCAACGTGCTCAAGGATGCCGTGTCTACCTCATTGTATGGTTCACGTGGTGCCAATGGTGTGGTGATGATCACCACTAAGAAAGGTAAGGAAGGCAAGGCTAAGATCACCGTTGACGCTAAGTGGGGTTCGGTAAGCCGTGAGGTGCCCAACTATAAGGTGCTTGGCAACGCTGCTTCTTACTATGAGACATTGTACCAAGGCTACTACAATGGTTACAAGTATAATAGCACATCCAATTACACCGATACCCAACTGTGGCAGCTCGCCAATGCTGACGTGCTCAGCCGTACTGGTTATAAGATCTATACTGTGCCCGATGGCCAGTACCTCATCGGTAAGAATGGTAAGCTCAACCCCGAGGCTACCCTTGGATATAGCGACGGAACCAACTATTACATACCTGACAACTGGTCTGATGCTACCTTCCAGAACACCTTGCGTCAGGAGTATAACGCATCTATCTCGGGTGCAACTGATCGCATCAACTACTTCAGCTCTTTCGGTTACCTCGATGATGAGGGTACCATCAAGGGTTCAGGATTCAAGCGTTTCACCACTCGTACCAACGTAGACTATAAGGTACGCGACTGGTTGACCATCGGAACCAACCTCAGCTATACGCATACCAATAGTTATTCGCCCGATGAGCAGGACTCAAATCACGACACATCATCAGGCAACGCATTCTACATTGCCAACAATATTGCTCCTATCTTCCCATTGTATATCCGCAATGCCGATGGATCAATCAAGTATGACAACAACCTCGGTACTCCTGTCTACGACTATGGTGACGGTGTGTACAGTGCAGGATCACGTAACTGGATGAGCATGTCCAACCCTCTTGCTGACCTCACATACAACATGCGTGAGTACTCAATGGATATCTTCAGTGGCAACTGGTATGCTAAGCTCGACCTCACACATGGTTTCACATTCACCGCACGTCTCGGTCTGAACGCTGACAACACCATCTACCACAGCTCTCAGAACGCTAACTATGGTCAGTCATCTAACTATGGTGGTCAGAACACACAGATGCAGACTCGTACCACAGCCCTCACACACCAGTACTTGCTCAAGTATAACAACAGCTTCGGTCTGAATAACCTCGACCTTACAGCTGGTTTCGAAGGCTATCGCCTCAAGGTAGAAGACTTCTACGCATACGGACAGAACCTTTATCGTCGCGGCGACTACACCGTGGGCAACACCATTGACAGTAAGTATGGTTCAGGTGAGGTGAACGAGTATATGACTGCTGGTTTCTTCTTCAGCGGCAACTACAACTATGACAACCGTTTCTTCGTCAACTTCGGTTATCGTCACGATGGTACATCTGCCTTCGTTAAGGACAACCGCTGGGGCGATTTCTACAACTTCGGTTTGGGTTGGAACCTCAAGAAGGAAGCTTGGCTACAGGATGTAGATGCTGTTGACCAGCTCAAGGTGCGTGCATCATTCGGTCAGACCGGTAATGACAACCACAACATGAGTCTTGCTTGGTCTTCACCTTCATACGCTACATGGTACGCTTATGCTGATCAGTACACCGTAAGTGGTGCTGACGGCGTGTTCACCGATGGTACACTGGCTTATAAAGGTAATGCTGATCTGAAGTGGGAGAAGACTAACGCCTTCGACTTCGGTGCCGATTTCTCTTTCTTCAAGGGTCGTCTCACTGGCGCTCTCGACTTCTACTATCGCGCTACAAGCAACCTGCTCGATCGTAAGAACGTATCCCTCTCTAATGGTTATAGCTACATCTATGTCAATGCAGGTACCGTACAGAACTACGGTCTTGAGTTTGAGGCCAACTATAACATCATCCAGAAGCATGATCTCACATGGGCTGTCAACTTCAACGGTACTTTCCAGAAGAACCGTATCAAGACTCTTAACGCCGATTATGAAAACGGACGTTACATCAGCGGTTCTTACATCTATCGCGAAGGCGAAAGTATCTATAACATGTACCTCACACATTATGAAGGCGTAGATCCTGAAACAGGTCTCGCTCTCTACACAGGTGTGAAGATGGACGAGGACGGCACGCCTGTAAAGGATGCTGACGGCAACTACATCGAGGAGTCGACCACTGATTGGAGCAACGCTTACAACTACAATCGTAAGGAGTCGGGCAGCTTGTTGCCTAAGTTCTTCGGTGGCCTCGGTACCACATTGAAGTGGAAGGGCTTCGATTTCGCCTTCCAGACCAGCTTCCAGCTCGGTGGCCGCATCTACGATGCAGGTTATCAAGACCTCATGGCTACGGGTGGTACAGCCTTCAGCCCTGGTCAGAACTGGCACCAAGACATCCTCAACGCATGGACTCCAGAGAACACTACCTCTAACATCCCACGTGTAGACGTACAGGATAGCTATGCCAACAGCACTTCGGACCGTTGGCTCATCAGCTCCGACTACTTCTCTATCGATAACCTCACCATTGGTTACACACTCCCATTGTCATGGACCAAGAACCTCGGTATCGAGAGCTTGCGTATCTTCGGTGCTGCCGAAAACCTCGCACTGTTCTCAGCTCGTCAAGGTCTTGACCCACGTATGAGCTACACCATGGCTTCTACCAGCTGGTACACATCACGTCGTACCATCTCTGGCGGTATCAAGATCGTGTTCTAACAACATCCGTTCAATTACTTAACACATAGGAGAAAATAATTATGAATATAAAGAAATATATCCTTTTGGCGGGTACTCCTTTGCTCTTCGCAAGCACCGCAATGCTTACTGGTTGTATGGATAGTGAACCGCTAGGTAGCAATGTTACCAGCGACCAGAAGAAGACGAACGCAGAAGAGAACCCCGATCGTCTCGAAGCAGGTGTGGCAGGTATTGCGGCCAACTTCTCGCAGTACATGGCCAACTTCTCTTCTCTGCACTCCGACTTCGGTTACCCTTCTATTATGCTCCACCTCGAGCACCGTGGTGTCGACTTGGTGTCACGCGACAATGGTTACAACTGGTTCGGTTACTCATACACTTATGACAATGTGAACAACACACATCGTAACGATGTAGAGATCTGGGGTACGCTTTACAAGCAGATTTATTCTGCTAACTCTGTGATGCAGAGCGTCGATTCGACCTCAACCGACCCTCAGATCCAGTACTATATGGCGCAGGCGCTGACCTTCCGTGCCTTCGACTACTTCCAGCTCACACAGATCTATCAGAAGACTTACAGCCAGGTAGATCCTTCAACCACCGGTACGGTGCCTTATATCACCGAGGCCAATGCTACAACAGTGGCTTCAGAGGGTTGCCCTCGTGAACCGATGGACAAGATGTATGAGCATATCCTCTCTGACCTCACTAAGGCTATCAACCTCCTTGATGCCTCTGGCGTGAAGCGTTCGGACAAGCGTTATGTCAACAGCAGTGTGGCACACGGTATCCGCGCACGTGTTTACCTCGTGCTTAACCAGTGGGCCAACGCAGCTGCCGATGCTGAATATGTAATCAATAACAGCGGCGCCACACCTAAGACGCTTGCTGAGACTGGCGTTCCTTCGTTCAACAGCATTGACGAAAACGACTGGTTGTGGGGTATCAAGATTGCTGAGACCGACGATGTGGTACAGAGCGGTATCGTCAACTTCCCTTCACACATGGGGTCTCTCTGCTATGGCTATGCCTCTGCAGGTTGTGCTCGTGGTTGCAACAAGAAGCTTTACAACTCTATCCCATCCTCTGACCGTCGTAAGAACTGGTTCTGTGACGCCAACAACGTAGGCGCAACGCTTACCAGCGAGCAGCAGGCATATATTGATAGCTACAATGGCGACCCAACGGCAAGCTCGTATGTGCCTTACCTCCAGGTTAAGTATGCTCCTTATAAGAACGTTGTGGGACAGTCAACCAACGCTAGCGACATTCCTTTGATGCGTATCGAGGAGATGTATTATATCAAGGCTGAGGCTCAAGCAATGGCAGGCAACGTGCAAGAGGGTGTCAACACCTTGGTCAACTTTGTTCGCACATACCGCGATCCAGCCTATTCTTTCCATGCTTCAAGCGGCACAGACGTGCAGAACGAGGTGTTCCAGCAGCGTCGTATCGAGCTTTGGGGTGAAGGATTGATCTGGTTCGACTATGTACGTCTGAACAAAGACTTCGACCGTCGCGGTGGTGGCTTCGAGGCTCTGTACTGCTACAACATCCCTTCTAACAGCTACACAGCTATCTGGCCTATCCCTTACAGCGAGATGCAGTATAACAAGCAGATCACAGAAGAGCAGAACAACCCATCCGTTTCTAAGCCTATAGCAGTGGCTGACGACGAAGAATAATCCTCTTCTAATCACAGATTATAAACCCATATCTACGCTTCGGGCTTCCACCTTATTATATATAGGACACCCGGAAGGCCCGAAGCAGTAGACAGAAAAGAAAGAATCAATATGAAGAAATACAGTTTATTGGCATTCCTTACGCTGGTGGTATTGCTCTTTACGGGTTGTACAGCAGGTGATGAGGACTACACTCCAGCTGAGAAACAGTCAGGAGCATATCTTTATACAAGTGCAAGCAGCTACACTTTCTTGCCCGATGACAAGCAGACCTTCGCACTGAATGTAGGTCGTTCGGATGCTTCTGCAGCACAGGACATCACTGTCTCTTGTGACAACGATGGCGTTACATTCAATCCTAACGTCTCTTTTGCAGCTGGCGAGACCTCTAAGGCTGTTCCTGTAACCACTGACTTGCAGCTGGGTGAGAGCGTAACGCTCACCTTCACCCTTCCTAGCGGTGCTGGTTTCGACTACGGAGATGATACCCTTAAGGTCACCATCAAGCGCGACTACAACTGGGTTGATGCCGGATATGGTTCGTTCACTGATGCTGTCTTTGGTTTAGGCCCATCGACCGTGTACGTTCAGAAGGCTGAAGGCACATCGCTCTATCGCTTTGTACAGCCTTATGCCGTTCTTTGCGACGACGCAGGTGAGGAAGTTCTACCTACTGGTGGCAACATCGAGTTTACCTTCGAGAATGGTACCTTCACCATGGAAGACGGCATTTATGACCTTGACACAAGCGATGAGTCAATCAGCTACGATCTCTACTGGAACGCTACACGCTACGGCGACTACTGTAACGCTACCGTAGATGGTACCACCATCACCGTCAATGCGCTCCTCTTGGATGGCAGCAGCCTCTATGTGATGGCTCCGTTCTTCACCTTCGACTGGGTGGACGGATTCCCCGAATAAGACCTTATAGACCTTTAATATAAGGGACTTTCCCTATCTCTTAGGTCTTCTACGACGATTGATGTCGTGGAAGGCCTTTTTTCATGAGCAATAATTGTATCTTTGTAACATCGAAAGAACCCCTAATGTTGACCCAAACCAAAAAAATCTTTGACTCATCGGTCACAAATCGCTAAGTCGTTGCGTATATATAACAAAACGATTGAACAACTTTTCCATTACAAGCTTATGAAAAATATCATCTCATCCCTCTTGTTGCTCGCCCTCGCAGGACCTTGTCTGCCGTCCACCGAGGCTTCAGCGATGACACGTTCAGCCGCTTCGCCAGCACCGACGAGCGTCAATAAGAGCAAACCCATGGTCTGCCGAGAGTATGCCTGCGCCAGTTTCACCGATGTGAAGCTCACCCTTTCCTATGCCACCATCAAGGTTATAGAGGGTCAAAAACCCCGTGTGGTGGTGCGTGCCACGCAGAAGTATCTAGATCATCTGAAGCTTCGGGTATCCAATGGCGTTCTCTACATCCAGTCAGACAAGCCCAAGAGCCACTCAATGGGCCAAGCCGAGATCTTCATTTATAAGAAAGGACAAGGTGCCTATTCCTATGACGGAACGGGATGTAGCCTTAGTGTGAATTCAACGACAACCGATTTGGAGTCGATTCCTTCACTCACGCCCTCTGAGAGCTATCCCGTTGAGACAATAGGAAGCCTTGATAGCGATCTGATAGATAGGTCAGAGATCACCACTATCACCAGTATGGCCAATAGCGATAACCCCGTTACCGTCATCCATCGCAACCATTATCCATTCGATAACACCCTTAGCACCCCCGCCGATGCCGATGTGGACGATCTGTATGGCTATACCCAAAGCAACAGGCAGACCATTACGCGCTCTCTATCCATTGGTTCGTTTGATGGAATCAAGTGTTATGGCACGGCCAGTGTGCGTTTCACGCAAGGTCAAACGTGTGCTGTTGAGGTCAAAGGAACCGAAAACGAGATTGCCAACAAGGAGGTTAAGGTGGAAAATGGCACCCTCGTCATTCGCAATAAGAAGCAGAATCAGGGAGGCAATGACCATTTCGAGGTGTTGGTCACCGCTCCATCGCTTACCTCGCTCACCGTTGCTGGCGTTTGTTCGTTTGTCTCTGAAGCCATCACCACACCTTCTCTGGATGTGGATATAGAGGGCGTGGCTACCATCAAGATGGGGCGCGTGCAGTGTGACGATACGCATCTCAATGTCTCGGGTGTCTCCACGCTTACTGCAGACGTCTCTGGTAAGAAACTGAAACTCGTGTCCGGGGGTATGAGTCGGGTGGATTTGTCCTTCAAGGGTGCTCAAGCCACGATCAACAATTCGGGTGTGGGCTCTGTAAAGCTGCATGCCGACTGTGACACACTTACCGCTCAAAATAGCGGAACAGCCTCAGTCAAACTCATCGGCACTGCCGACCACACCGAGATCAACGCTTCTGGCGTATCCCAGATAGACACCTCAGAGCTCAACAACTATTAAGTTCTGACATTCATCCATTGTTTCCTGTCCTGTCACCACACATGAGCGAAACCGAATTCTCACGCGAAGTAGCTGCTCTGAGACCCGCTTTGGCCCTCACCGCACAGCGCTATCTCCACGACGCACAAGCCGCCGAGGACGTTGTCCAAGACGCTTTGCTAAGGTTGTGGCAGATTCGTGACACGCTCCAATCGCCCATTCGGGCATTCGCCCAAGTGTTGGTGCGCAACCTCTCTATCGATGCCATCCGCCGGCGCCACCCCCAAGTGGATGTCACCGCGCTTGCCTCGCTTGCCACTGAAGCTCCTTCTGACGACGACCGTTACCGCCGTGTGATGCAGCTCGTGGATCATCTGCCTTCTATGCAGCAGACCTTGTTCCGTCTGCGCCACATCGAAGGAATGTCATACGCCGATATCTCCGCCATCACCGGAACCTCTGAGGCTGCCGTGCGTAAGGCTATCAGTCGTGCGCGCCTATCCATCCTCAAGCAATATCAGTCGCTATCCCCAAGCAGATAGACCGCCCTTATCCATTCATATATTACCCATCATGACCGATTATTCATCCATCCATCAGTTAGTAGACCGATTCTTGCAGGGCGACACCACCCTGGAAGAGGAACAGCAGCTCTATGCTTTCTTTGCCCAAGAGCCTGTTCCGGCAGATCTGCAAGCCTATGCGCCCTTCTTCCGTGACCTTGCCACGATGCCGCAGCGCACCGAAGCCGAAGCCGTAGCGCCCAAGCAAGTTGCCATTGCAGCTTCGGAGCCAACTCGCACAAGACCGCTTGCACGCTATCGCAGATGGTTTGCTGCAGCTGCGGCGGTGTTGCTGCTCGTCATGGTGGGCAGATGGGGTTACCATCAGTATGAGGAGCGACAACTGGCAGCCGCCTATGACGGTAGCTTCGTGATCGTTAATGGTGAGCGCAACGACGATCTGCGTCAGATAAAGGATACCATCAGTCACGTGTTGGCAGAAGCCAAGCGAGCCGAAAAGGTCGTTCAGCCTTCCTCACACATTGAGCAAGCCGAGCAAGAGGTGCTCAGCAATGTGGACGACCCAGCCCAACGCCAACTCATTCAAGAAATGCTAAACCAGTAAACTATGAACAGATATATATTGATAACGCTTTTTGCGATGCTCTCTCTGCCCTTTGCGCTCCATGCGCAGAACAAGATTGACGATATGGTGCAGCGTTATTCCACCGTGGGTAGCGCCACCTTCACCACCGTGGTGCAGCGCAATCCCTCCACTCGTGCCGTGGAAAAGGTGGTCAAGAAGCTCTCCATGAATAGCACAACGAGCAAGAAACTCATTGACGGATTCAATGCCGAAGCCTCCCAATACAGCGTTTCGCGTAAGCAAGAGGGCGGCTACACCACCGTGATCTTTGCTGTGCCAGGCAACAAGAGCAACCGCGTGTATATGATTAAGTACCAAAGTAGGACTTATGTACCATTCGTTGAGGTGACCATCATCATCAATATGAAGTAAGCATCTCGTTCCTATAACAGAAGAAAGCCATTCCGCAAGGGATAACACCCGAAGCGAAATGGCTTTCTTTTTTGGCTTTACTGCCGTTGCAACTTAGCGGCGCAGGATGTATTTACCAGTCGTTGAGGTACCATCGGCATAGTGGATGGTGCGCAGATAGACGCCCTTGCTAGGCTTCTCCACGGTGCGACCGGAGAGGTCGGTGAAGGTTACGCTGGTGATCTGCTTGTCTTTGGCAATGTTGCTATCGATGCCCGTTGGATCCACATCGTAGGTAGTGATACCCGAACCTAGACGTGTGTCACCATCGATGTAGAACGCTTCCACTCCGAAATGTTGCACATCGCTATAGAAATAGACACGACGTGTGTTCTCATCTACAATCTCGAAGTCGCGATCCTTGTATGAATAAGGCACGTCAGTCATCTCGCTTGTCAGCTGCGTGTACTCGTCTGGCGTGAAGGTCTTGAGGTTACCATCAAAGTAGAGGTTGTAGTAGAGGTTGTTGGGGTTGAGATAATTGCCGTCCGTATCATAGTAGCTGATCTTAAACTCGATACCGCCGTCACTGCCTCCGTAGGGCGAAGCGCCGTAAGGCATATAGTTAGTAAAGATTGGAGGAAGCGGTGTGCCAGCCGTCATCTCCGTTGGAGTGATCTGTGGGTGCTGGTATGTGTCGTAGGTATAGGATGGTTTGGTCTCGTTGCAACCCTTGTTGATGATGATGTTGCCGCGGAAGAACAGGGTGCCATCGCTCTCGTTGTAGGTGAATGTGATGGGCTCGTCAAGGAAACTTGGTGTGAGGTAAGTGCCGCTGTACGGGTCTTCCTCGGTCTCGATGTTGGCGTTGCAAGCATAGATGTAGGTGCGTGTGATGCTATCGATGCCTAGATAGTTCTTGGCATCAAACGTAGCCACGCCGTCCTTGAGCGTTCCTTTCATCCAGAAACCCTGCATGTTGGTGGTGAGATTGCCTAGATACACGTCGTTACCATCAAAAGCCACCTTTACCGGATACTGTTTGGAAGTGGTGCCGTAGAGGTAGAGCATCAGCCCATCTTGCACTTTGGCGGTGCTTGAAGGCTTTAAGGTGCTGTTTTCCACTACGCGGTTGGCTGACGTCAGTTCGCCATAACCTATCCATGCGCCACTCTTCAGTGTCACGCCAAGCATATCCTGGTCCACCTTGATGAGCGAATCGTTGCGCAGCACGTATTTTAGGTCTTGGCCATCATTGTCCACCTCATAGTTGTAACCATCGCTGGTAGCCTTCATGCGGTAAGCGTAGCCATACGCTACCTCGCCGTTATATTCCTCACGATAGATGGCTTGGGGCAGATGAAACACCACGGTGTCGCCCTCAGCCTTGTATCCCTTGAGCCAGCTACGGGTGTAGAACGAGTTGAGCGGGTTCTCTAGATACACTGCTCCGTCCTCAGCCACCACCATGCGCGTCCAGTCTCCATCGCTGCTATGGTCGATAGCATTGTAGTAGAACGATTCAAAGCCAGTGGAGTGGCGGTACAGATTGTAGCAAGTACCTGCGGGTTGGGCGGTGATGTAGGTAGGGTCTTCGTCAGCTAGGGCAGGTGTGGCGCTGAGCGCAAGGGCTGCCGTGAGGGTTAGACCCATCATTCGGAAGTATTTGTTCTTCATATTTAGATGATTTATAATGTTATTTCGATTGTTATTTCGTTTCTGCTTCAAAGTTAAGGAGAATTCTTTGAAACTGCAACTTTTTGCGTCTTATATTCTTTTTATTCGTGTTTTTAGCTATGATTTGCTTCCTATCAGCATACCTTTAGGGGCGAATGGAGGAGTGGGGGAGGCAGAACGACACAGCCCAGGGCGGTGAGGCTCTGGGCTGTGGGATAGAGGGGATTTCTTAAAAACGCGTCTTATACCAGGGTGGCAACGATCTCTTCGCGTGTGCCTGGTAGCATATCGATCACAGGGATCTCAGGCATGGTGTAGCATCCGGGGGCTAGACGCATGCTGGCGCGAGCCACATTGACCAGCACCTGTGCGGTGAGGGCAGGGTTGTTGATGCTCATGTTAAACTCGATGCGCTGGTTGGGGGTCTTTCCACTTACGCCCTTGCGCACCAGGTTCACACCATGTCCCATGTCGCGCACGTCATCTACGCTGGTCACAGCAAAGACGTGTGTCTCGTCATGAGCAAAGTAAGGATCGGCTTTGATCTCCTTAGTCACCTCGTCCAGCGTAGCGCCGTCTTCCAGCTCCACGTAGACCATACGGCGATGGATGCTTTCACCTAGAGGGATGGTGACGCTGAGAGCGTTCTTCACACCCTTCTTAGAGCGTACACACACGCTGTGTCCCATCGACATACCAGGACCAAAGTTGGTATAGGTCAGTCCTTTGGGAGCAAGACTCTCCATGAGCACGCGCACCACCGAGTCACTTCCGGGGTCCCATCCGGCAGCAATCACACTCACGCGACCCGCTTTCTGGCAGCGTTCCATCTGCTCGCGACGATAGTCGAGGATGCTAGTGTGGATGTCAAAGCTATCTACGGTGTTGATGCCGAGCGCTACGATGCGTGCAGCATAGTCGGGGCAGGAACGTGTTGGGGTGGCAAGGATAGCCACATCCACGTCTTTCAGTTTGGTGATGTCGTCCACCACCTCGTATGGTGTGAGCTCCAAAGGTTTATCTTTGTCACCCTGTCGGCGTACGATGCCGGCTATCTCAAAGTCTTTGGCTGCCTCAAGTGCTTCCACTGAGTAACGTCCGATGTTGCCGTAACCCACTACGGCGGCTCTAATCTTTTTCATCTTATGTGTATAATGTTAGTTGTTCCTTTATTAGATAGATTGCTTATTGCCCCGCAAAATTACACTATTTCGGTCGAATATCGGCAGGATGGCATTGCGTTTTTTGTGGTTTTACCTATTATATATGAGCCTTTGGTCAGCTTATGTATGAGTTCAGGGTCTGCTCCTATCGCTCAGTTGGGATTCCATGTGACTCTGCTGGCGACCTCTTGGGGATAGTTTTATAGCAACCCCTCTTAGGTGAACCTAACCGAATAAATTCGTAGAAAAGGACATAATGATACTACTAAGTCTGTAAAACTGTTGTGATATTGGGCTGAAATGATTACTTTTGTCACGAAAATAAGTTTTAAACCGAACGTATTATGAAACATTTCAAAAGATTATCCGTCCTCTGCCTGTTGCTCATGGGCTTTGTCTCAGCAGCCATGGCAGGCGAGCAAGGTGTGACGTTCCTCTTCCGCAACGGCACCAAAGCCAGCTTTGCCTTCAGCGCCAAGCCTTGCCTAGCGATGACAGCAGATGGTATCAGCGTCACAGCAGTGGGCGAGAACACAGCAACATTCCTCTTTAGCGACGTTCAGCGCTATTATTTTGAAGACATCTCATTGTCATCCATCAAGGCCGTAAAGGATCAGACAGCCTCTAGACCCGTCTTCCGCTATGCCAACGGAGCCGTGACCGTACAGGGAATGAAACCCGGTGAACGTGTCAGTGTGGCTACCGTGAGTGGAGCCCTCATCTCTACAGCCAACGCAGATGCGCAAGGCACAGCTCAGGTAGACCTCAGTGCTTCACCTAAAGGAATGTACGTCATCGGTACAGCCAGCGGTGTGAGCTACAAGATCGTTAAGCGATAAAGGCCAGTAGCGCCTCTAGGCGATGCTTGTCACACATCAATTTATAAACCAAACATTTACAATCAATCAAAGAAACAAACATTATGCGCAGATTATATACTCTTATTTGCTGCTTCGTCATGGCAGCGTGGTTCTATAACGCATCCGCACAGAGCGTGATGCAAGTATGGAAAGATGGCAAGGTAGTGGCTTCATTTGAGACCTCTCAAGTGGATTCGGTTACCTTCACGCAGTCGCCTTACCAGATGGTAGACCTCGGTTTGCCTAGCGGAACCCTCTGGTGTGCGGTCAATGTGGGCGCCTTGCTCCCTTCTGACACGGGCGATTACTATGCTTGGGGCGAAACCACGACCAAGACCGACTATAGCATGGAGACTAGCAAATGGTACGGCAAAGACTATGATAAGGACACCGCTCTTGTGGCTGAGGACGATATCGCCACTCAGGTGTGTGGTGCCGACTGTCATATACCTACCCCAGATCAGTTTAACGAGTTGTTCCTGACTTGTCAATCCGACTGGACCTCACAGACCAACTCAGCTGGCGAGCCTAGCTATGGCTATCTGTTCACAGGCCCTAACGGCAATCAGATCTTCCTTCCAGCAGCCGGCTACTATAACCAAACCGAGCTGATCAGCCTGAATGAACGTGGTAGCTATTGGACCAATCAGCCCGACTGCGCCAACAACTTCAGCGAGTATATCAGTTATCTGATTAAAGGCGATCCTACTACGGGCGACTATCTACGTTCCAACGGATGCTCTATCCGTCCCGTATCTGATGGTAAAACCAAGTAATAAAACCTAGAATAGAATCTTGAGAAAGAGCTGAAGCCGGGTAGAGATACTCGCTGCTTCAGCTCTTTTTTCTTAAAATGGCTTCGTGATTGTCCGGATAAACGAGTACCTTTGTAGACCACTCGCTTATCAGAAACAATAATAAACCTAAATCATACGAAAACCAATGAACAAACGAATGATCCTTTTAGGCATGGCCCTGTTGCTAGCCATGACCCTCTCCGCACAGTCGCTCTTTGTCGGAACGTACAATGTGCGCAATCAGAACGATGACGATGCCCGTAACGGAAATGGTTGGCCGCGCCGCTGCGAGGCTATCTGTGGACTGGTCAACTTTGAGTCGCCCGACATCTTTGGCACACAAGAGGTGCTTGTGGGGCAGCTCCACGATCTGCTCAAAGGCTTGGACAATTATGACTACGTAGGTGTGGGGCGTGATGACGGCAAGGAAGCCGGCGAATACTCGGCCATCTTCTACCGCAAGGATCGTCTCCGCTTGGTGCGTGATGGCCACTTCTGGCTCTCCGAGACACCCGAGAAACCCGGACTGGGGTGGGATGCGGTGTGCGTGCGCATCTGTACCTGGGGCGAGTTTGAGCAGCAAGCCACCAAGAAACGCTTCTTCTTCTTTACCCTTCACACCGATCATGTAGGCGTGAAAGCCCGCCGTGAAGCTATGCACCTAGTGCTCTCACGTATCAAGACCATTGCTAAGGGCGCACCTGTTGTGGTTACAGGCGACTTCAATGTGGATCAGAACGATGAGTCATACACCATCTTGGCACAGTCGGGACTGCTAAAGGACAGTTATGCGTCAGCCCGATTGCGGTTTGCCGAGAACGGAACGTACAACGCCTTCCGTCCCGAAGCCTCTACGCCAAGCCGCATTGACCACATCTTTGTGTCACCTTCGATGAACGTAGATCGCTATGCCGTCTTGACCGACTCTTACTGGACGCCAATCGAAGGCGAACAGCCAGATGCCAACAACCTCTCACGCAGCATCCGACGCAACCCCTCTGACCACTATCCCGTCTTTGCACACCTCACCTTCGGAGAGTAAAACGCTAACCGAATAGGTCCATCCCGTATATACGAACAAACCGGCACAACGCCCATCAGGAGCAGTTGTGCCGGTTTGGCTATGTATGTTAGGGATTAGCTATCCGTCTAAAGACGAAAATAACAGTGCGTGGAATCCATAGAGCACGCCTTAAGCTAGGCCTACAATCTCGCCATTGACCACATCCATATTCTCACTCTGAGGATGCAGAGGCAGACCAGGCATACGCATCACGTCGCCCGCAATGGCAACGATCATGCCCGCACCATTGTTGATAACAAAGTCGCGCACGGTGAAGGTATGGCCCTCGGGAGCACCCGCAAGCTTGGCATTATCGCTGAAAGAGTATTGCGTCTTGGCGATGCAGACCGGTAGCTGCTCCAGATTCCATTCCTTGATGCGGCGCAGCGCCTTGTTAGCAGCAGCCGTGTACACCACACGTTCAGCGTGATAGATGTTGGTAGCCACCTTCTCAATCTTGGCGGTGATGCCTTCTTCTAGACTGTATGCATAGCGAACGGCAGGTGATGGCTGTTCGGCTAGCGTCTGCAAGCAGAGCTGTGCCAAAGCTTCACAACCCTCACCACCCTGTGTGAACGAGTCGTTAAGGGCAAAGCCTACACCCAGCTTCTCACAATGTGTGCGCAGAAGCTTGATCTCTTCCTCGGTGTCAGAGCCATAGTGGTTGAGCGTGATCACGACGGTCTGCCCTAGACGACGCAGGTTCTCCACGTGACGATCGATGTTGGCAAAGCCACGTTTGAGCGCTTCCAGCTGCTCAGAGGTGCTAGCCTCGTCAGGCATGAAGCCATTGAGCTTGATGCCCTTGATAGTGGTCACCATCACCGTGAGTTCAGGATGAATGCCCGCCGCGCGACACTTGATGTCAAGGAACTTCTCTGCACCGAGGTCAGCGCCGAAGCCAGCCTCCGTGATGGCATAGTCGCTATAGGTCATAGCCATCTTGGTGGCTACGATGCTGTTGCAGCCGTGAGCGATGTTAGCAAACGGACCGCCATGTACAAAGGCTGGTGTGTGCTCGATGGTCTGCACCAGGTTGGGGCTGATAGCGTCATGCAGCACCACCAAGATAGCACCTACGCTACCTAGATCCTTCAGATAGAATGGTTTGCCCTCGCACGTGATACCCAGCAAGATGTTCTCCAAACGTGTGCGAAGATCCTCCTCGTCGTTGGCAAGGCAGAGGATAGCCATGATCTCGCTGGCTGCAGTGATGTCAAATCCGCTCTCTCTTACCACGCCGTTGCCAGCTCCTAGGCCCGTGACCACGTGGCGCAGACCACGGTCATTGGTATCTGTGACACGTCCCCAGAACACCGTCTTCAAGCTGGTGGGCTCGCCTTGGTGACGGAAGATGTAGTTGTCCAGCAGTGCCGTGATGAGGTTGTGCGCAGCCGTGATGGCATGGATGTCACCCGTAAAGTGCAGATTGATCTTGTCCATAGGTAGCACCTGTGAGTAGCCGCCGCCAGCAGCGCCACCTTTCATGCCGAAGCAAGGCCCCATAGACGGTTCGCGCAGTGCCAAGACGCTCTTCTTACCGAGGCGGTTGAGCGCCATAGAGAGACCTATACTCACCGTTGTCTTACCGATGCCCGCCTTGGTAGGCGACATGGCGGTGACCAGAATGAGATGGTTTTGTTTCACTTTCTCCTCGTCAATAAGCGTTGCGGGTACTTTGGCGATGTACTTGCCATAGGGCTCTAGATGCTCTGAGGGGATGCCGTAATTGTCAGCAACCTCTCCGATGGGGAGCAACTGTGCTTCTTGTGCAATTGCAATGTCCGTTTTCATGTGTGATATTGATGTTTTTCAGTTAAAGCGCGAAGCTCTTTTAAGGCATACAATAGTATTTTATAATGTCTTGGTAATCAAACGAATGCATTTTGAACTCTAATTTTTGCGGTCTATTTGCGGTTTTTCTCAATCATTGAAAACGATTTGGCAATTTCGTACGCTTTAACAAGATGTGGCTTTAAAGACTGATAATCATGTATTGATATCGTG
>CAVHUZ010000002.1:0-20821 GCA_963639545.1 Bacteroidaceae bacterium | reverse complement strand
CCTATAAGGTCAACACCATTGTTTTGCGATTTCAGCGAGCACGTCCCATCATCTGAAAGCGGCCCTTTGAGATGGAAGAATAAATTATTTTTATGAGAAAATCAATTTGTTTTCTTTGCAAAATCAATTTATTTTTCTCTCTCTTGGTGGCTCTTCTGACCTCTAAAAGGAATCCCTCAGTAGCTAAAAGAAGCACCTGTTAGAGGAAGATTTCTCCTCCTTTGATCCTCAGCATCCGCCTCATGCTTATGACGAAAGAACCCCAATTGGCAGAGATGCTGCCAACATTGTCAGAAAGGTATAAATAAATTAACCTTTGTGGTCAACTTGTCAGTCCTCTCAGCGCATATCTTTGGCATAGGCACGCATGTTGTATCTATCCTTAGTGGCTACGGAAGGCTACCGAAAGGGTGGCTGGAGAGCCAAACAAAAGTAGAACAAACAAAAATATAATTAGGAGGTATTTATTATGTTGTATCCAGTATTACGCACAGCAAATGATTGGTTGAACAATGATTTTGACGATTTCTTTGATCACAGTTGGATGCCCAAACTCAAGGCTACCGCACCCGCTATCAATGTCAAAGAGAACGAGAAGCAGTATGAGCTAGAACTGGCTGCTCCTGGAACGACCAAGGACGACTTCAAGGTGAACATCAATGACGATGGATGCCTGGTCATCAAGATGGAACATAAGGAAGAGAAGAAGGACGAAAACAAGAAAGCCCACTATCTGCGTCGCGAGTTCTCATATGCCAACTACGAACAGGCGCTCACTCTTCCTGAGGATGTTGACAGCGAACACATCACCGCAAAGGTGGAGAACGGTGTGCTCAAGGTGACCCTTCCACGTAAGGAGCAACCCAAGAAGGACCAAAAGAAGATAGAAGTGGCCTAATCGCCAAGCTATCATACATAGGGCAAGATGTTGAGTAAGTATGCGGGCAGAGCGCCTTCGGACGCTTTGCCCGCTTTCTGTGTAACAGATATTACATTCTGTTGTCATAGGTTTGTAACATCGTCTATATACCTTTGCCGCCGTAATAATAACGGTCTAAGGACCAAAGAAGAAGACGATATGAACAGACTCATGCTCTTGTCCGCTATGCTCTGCATCTCTACCGCAGTGTCAGCACAGGACGAAACCAAGAAGGTAGACATCACACCGCATATCGGTGGTACCATTCGCAGCAAGTACGAATATCAGACAGAGGAAGGTGAGGGCCGCTTTGAGGTGCGCACGGCTCGTGTTAATGTCAAAGGAAACCTCACTCCCGTCGTGTCCTATACGGCAGAGATAGATCTCTGTGACGAGGGAAAGATCAAGATGCTTGATGCTTATACCCGCTTAAAGCCCTGGAAAGGATGGCAGTTTACCATCGGACAGATGCGTGTGCCGTTCACCATCGATGCCCATCGCAGCCCCCATCTGCAGTATTTCGCTAACCGCTCGTTCATCGCTAAGCAGGTAGGTAACGTCCGTGACGTGGGTGCTGCCATCGGATATACGTTCCACCCTGGTTTCCCCGTGATTCTTGAGGCAGGTATGTTCAATGGTTCGGGCCTCACCAATCAAAAAGACTTTTGGACCAACAAGGTCAATTTCTCAGCCAAGGCGCAGATGCTCTTCCCTTGTGGAGTGAATCTCGTGCTCAGTACGCAGAAGATTCAGCCCGACAATGTCAACGTCATGATGTATGATGCAGGCTTGACCTATCATCGTGGTGGGCTCATCGCTGAGGTGGAATATCTCTACAAGCATTATCAGGACGATGCGTTCAAGGCGGTGCATGCCTTTGATAGCTTTGTGAGCTATGACATTCCGCTGCGCAGCAAGCTCTTTACCAAGGTGTCACCCTTAGCACGTTACGACTTCATGACCGACCATAGCGATGGTATGCGCTACCTCAACGGTGTGACCGATACCAAGGGCACGCTCATCGTTAACGACTCGAAGCGCGGCCGCCTCACCGGTGGCGTGACCTTCAGTCTGGCTAAGCCTTTCTCAAGCGATATCCGTGTCAACTACGAAAAGTACTTCTACGGACATGATGCCACCCCGAAGACATCCGAGAAGGATAAGATCGTAGTGGAGTTTGTCACCCATTTCTGATACTCAAAGCGTTTTTAGGTTGTGCGGCAGGCTATCTCGTGAGTCACGAGGCGGCTTGCCGTAATCGTTTTTTGCCCCTCAGTTATGAATCGATACCTTGTTATGGGCATACGTGAAGACACGCTTCTTACCTTATTTATATTAGAAAATACGCTTTACACTTTGCGTTATGACCGCTTATTCGTACCTTTGCAAGGTTATTCACGTCAATTACGAAATGAGCGAAGAGAACACACTGAGCTTTCTGAACAAGATAAATGACCCCAACGATTTGCGCCAATTGAGCATGGAACAGTTGCCCAAGGTGTGCGATGAGCTACGTCAAGACATCATCCAAGAGGTGGCATCCAACCCTGGCCATTTGGCTTCGAGCTTGGGAGCCGTCGAGATTACCGTGGCGTTACACTATGTCTATAACACACCCGAAGACCGTATCGTGTGGGATGTGGGCCATCAAGCCTATGGACACAAGATCCTGACGGGACGCCGTGAGCGCTTCTGCACCAATCGCAAGTTGGGCGGTGTGATGCCGTTTCCGTCACCTAAAGAAAGCGTCTATGACACCTTCACCTGTGGTCATGCCTCCAACTCTATCTCTGCCGCGCTAGGAATGGCGGTGGCAGCTCAGCTGTCAGATACCGAGCCAGGTCATGCTGACCGACATGTGGTGGCTGTGATCGGTGACGGAGCGATGAGTGGAGGACTGGCTTTTGAGGGTCTGAACAACGTATCCAGCCAGCCCAATAATCTCCTTATCATCCTCAACGACAACGATATGAGTATAGATAGGGCAGTGGGAGGTATGGAAAAGTATCTGCTCAACCTAGATACCAACGCCACCTATAACCGTTTGCTGTTCAAGGCAAGCCAATGGCTCAAGCAGAAAGGACATCTCAATGATGATCGACGCAAAGGGTTGATACGCCTGAACAATGCCCTTAAGAGCGCCTTGTCTCATCAGCAGAACCTCTTTGAGGGAATGAACATCCGCTACTTCGGACCTTATGATGGCAACGATGTGGTGGAGCTGGTGCGTGTCCTCAATCAGATCAAGGATATGACGGGGCCCAAGTTGCTTCATCTACATACGGTGAAAGGCAAAGGATATGAACCCGCAGAGAAGAGCGCCACCGTGTGGCACGCCCCAGGGAAGTTTGATCCCGAGACAGGTGAACGCATCCTGAGCGATGTGACCAACTGTCCTCCAAAGTTTCAAGACGTCTTCGGGTATACCCTCTTGGAGCTGGCGCAAGCCAATCCGCGCATCGTCGGGGTGACACCAGCTATGCCTACAGGTTGCTCGATGAACATCATGATGAAAGAAATGCCCCATCGCACCTTCGATGTGGGTATCGCCGAGGGTCACGCCGTGACTTTCTCAGCCGGTATGGCAAAAGATGGATTGCTGCCATTCTGTAACATCTATAGTTCGTTCAGCCAGCGTGCCTATGACAATATCATCCACGACATGGCGATACTCAATCTCCCCGTGGTGCTGTGCCTAGACCGCGCAGGACTAGTAGGCGAAGATGGCGCTACCCATCATGGCGCGTTTGATCTGGCGGCTTTGCGCCCCATACCTAACCTTACCATCTCGTCACCGATGGACGAGCATGAGCTACGCAACCTGATGTACACCGCCCAGCTACCCGATAAGGGATCGTTTGTGATACGTTATCCGCGTGGTTGCGGTGTGTGTGTGGACTGGCGCACGCCTATGCAAGAGGTAGCCGTGGGTACAGGTCGCCGCTTGACCCAAGGCGTACCGCAGGAAGGCGACGTCGCTGTGCTGTCTATCGGACCGATAGGCAACGACGTGCAAGCTGCTATCAAGGCGCTACAAGACAGCGGCCAACTGGGTTCGGCCAAGGTGTTCCATTATGATATGCGCTTCCTCAAGCCGCTTGACGAGCAGATTCTGGAGGAAGTGGGACAACACTTTAAGCGCATCATCACCGTGGAAGATGGTGTGCGATGTGGCGGTATGGGTTCAGCGGTGCTCGAGTGGATGAGCGATCACGGGTACACTCCTGCGATGGTGCGACTCGGACTGCCCGATCAGTTTGTTGAACAAGGCACCGTGGCACAGCTACGTCACCTCTGCGGCATAGACCGCGAAAGCATCCAAAACGAAATCATCAAAGCTTTATGAAGATAATTATTGCTGGTGCGTACACCATTGGTTCTTATCTTGCCAAGCTACTCACACGTAACAACCAAGATATCACCGTCATCGATCAGAACCAAGAGAACCTTGAGGTGCTCTCACGCGACTATGACCTGCTCACCATACAGGATTCGGCCACAAGCATCAAGGCGCTCAAGCAAGCCCGGGCCGACTCGGCTGACCTCTTTATCGCCGTCACGCCGGATGAGAGCTATAACATAGCAGCTTGCACAATAGCCAAATCGTTGGGCGCAAAGAAAACCGTAGCCAAGATCGATAATAGCGAATACGTGTTGCCAGCCAACCAAACGCTATTCAAGCAGATGGGTGTAGACAGTGTGATCTACCCCGAACTGCTTGCCGCTAAAGACATCATCAATGGTCTGAAGATGTCTTGGGTCAGACAGAGATGGGATGTGCATGACGGCGCGTTGGTGATGCTTGGCATCAAACTGCGTGAGACCTGTAAGATTCTGGACAAGCCCTTGAAAGAGATCAGTGGTCCCGAAGATCCTTATCACGTGGTGGCTATCAAGCGCAAAGGGGAGACCATCATCCCCGGTGGTAACGATGTGCTGAAGCTTTATGATCTGGCTTACTTCATGACAACAAAGAATTATATCCCTTATATCCGTCAGGTGGTGGGCAAGGAACACTACGTCGATGTGAAGGATGTGATGATTATGGGTGGCGGCACCACTGCCGTGAGAGCCGTGAAGCAGATGCCCGAATATATGAACGTGAAGATTATCGAACAGAATGTGGAACGTTGTGAACAGCTCAATCAGCTTCTAGGTGAAGATACCTTGGTGATCAATGGCGACGGACGCGACCTACATCTGCTCAATGAGGAGGGTGTCAGAAGCACGCAAGCCTTTGTAGCGCTGACCAGCAAAGCCGAAACCAATATCTTGGCGTGCCTTACCGCCAAGCGCCTCGGGGTGAGAAAGACCGTGGCAATGGTAGAGGACTTTGACTATGCTAGTATGGCGGCCAGTCTGGACATAGGCACGATAGTCAATAAGAAAGCCATTGCCGCCAGTCATATCTACCAGATGATGCTGGATGCGAACGTGGACAATGTGCGCTTCTTGATGTCAGCTAATGCCGATGTGGCTGAGTTTGTTCCCGTGCAAGACTCTAAGATTACCCGTAAGCCCGTTCGCGAGCAGAAGTTGCCGCCCGGAATGACTATCGGCGGACTGGTTCGTAATGGTGAGGGAATGCTGGTGTCGGGTAATACGCAAATCGAAGCGGGTGACACCGTGGTGGTATTCTGTCACAATGTGAACATAACAAAATTGGAGAAACTATTCAATTAAGAATCGTTTCTCCATATCTCAGAGGACAGACGCGTCCTGTCTAAATCGTAAAAAGAAGAGGGTAAATGCTTAATATCAAACTTATCTCGAAGATCTTTGGCTCGCTATTGTTTATCGAAGCAGCCTTGATGTTGCTGTGCATGGTCGTTTCCATCATCTATCATGGTAACGACACCCTTCCGTTTGCTTGGAGCATACTATGCACAACGGCTACTGGGTTGGCGCTTCGGCTATATGGTCTTAAGGCCACGAACTCTCTAGGCCGACGCGATGCCTACCTGGTGGTGACTATGGTGTGGATCTTCTTCTCGCTCTTCGGTATGCTCCCATTCTTGTTTAGTGGTGCGCTGACCAACGTGACGGATGCCTTCTTCGAGACGATGTCGGGGTTTACGACGACGGGGGCCACCATTATCGACTTTCCCGAAAAGCTTCCGCGTGGCTTGCTCTTTTGGCGTTCGCTGACCCAATGGATAGGCGGCTTAGGGATCGTGTTCTTTACCATCGCGCTGATACCGTCTCTTACGGGTGGCTCGGTGAAGGTCTTCGCTGCCGAAGCGACCGGTCCTATCAAGTCGAAGCTCCATCCGCGGTTGAGCACGGGCGCCAAATGGATCTGGAGCGTGTACGGTGTGCTGACCATTGTGTGCATTGGCGCTTACAAACTGTGCGGTATGCACTGGTTTGATGCCTTCAATTATGCGATGACCTCTACCGCTACGGGTGGCTTCTCGACCGAGAGTGGGTCCATTACCACCTTCCATTCGCCTTCAGAGGAGTATGTCTGCACGCTGTTTTGTTTCCTGTCGGGTGTCAACTTCACCCTGCTGTATCTCTCGGTGGCTAAGCTGAAGGTCAAAGAGCTCTTCCGCAACACCGAGTTTCGCTTCTATCTCATATTGGTAGTGCTGTCTACGGCATTTATCATGGTTGAGCTCATTCTCCGAAACCATTACGATCTGGAGCATGCCTTTCGTAGTAGCGTGTTCCAGGTGGTGAGTTTCATCACCACAACGGGTCTGTTTAGCGATGATGCGGGGCAATGGCCGCATGTCACTTGGGTGGTGTTGTGTCTGTGTATGCTGGTCGGAGGTTGTACGGGAAGCACAAGCGGTGGTATGAAAAGCATACGCGTGGTGATGGTGCTGAAGGTGATTCGCAATGAGTTTATGCAGATATTGCATCCCAATGCGGTGTTGCCGATGAAGATTGATGGCCATAACGTACCGCAATCGAAGCGCGTGACGTTGCTGGCTTTTATCGGATTGTATCTGATTTTGGCTTTTATCTGTACCTTTACGATGATAGCTGAAGGTATCGACTCGGCCAACTCGTTTACCATCACGTTGAGTTCGCTTGGCAATGTGGGCCCTACGCTGGGCATAGAGATTGGTCCCACGATGTCGTGGTCAATGCTTCCAGCCTTTGCTAAGTGGATGAGCGCTTTCTTGATGCTAGTCGGACGTTTGGAGCTATTTACGGTTTTGGTACTCTTTACGCCTGCTTTCTGGAAGCGTCACTAAGCTCAATACATCTTCTTATATCATTCTTCAGACGTTGGAAAGGCGCTGAGGCCATGTAACCCGTGTTGCGTCGCAGCATGGTAGTGATGTCGCTGGTGCTATGGGCGTAACATGATAGCTCGTTGGTGCGCTGCGTTTGGTGTATCGCCGTGCGACAAATCTCGTTCTGTCGCATCTGAATCAGTTTGTCACAGATCTTTCCCAACATCGGCATCACCACGTTATCAAAGAGGTGATGACCCTGTATATATAGATAGGTGGTTTCGGGTGTGACACCCAAACGAGCTAGTTCGTCTTTCAGCGAGCCGATTTCGGTGCTTGCTTGAGGAAATTCGCGTTTCAGTTCTTGCATCTTATGCTTGACGTTACGTTGCAGTCGGGCAAGGATCTGTTGGCTTTCGTTTATGCTAAACTTACCTACGGCAATCACTTTATTGAAGTCGCTCATCGTCATCGTACTGTATCTACGCTTCCGGTAAAGCCAAATGTTCCATACAAAGAGCGGATAGATGGTGGCGCTATAGGCTGAGAGGTAAGCGTTGAAGTCGAATAGCGTGTGGTCATTGAGGGTCACAGCCACGCACACATCGTGCAAGCTGGGAGCAAAGCATTGGAAGTTCTCAATGGCATAGACGTACGTATGCAGGACGAAAGGATTCTGGCAGACTTCGGCGGATTGGCTCGTAGCACCTTGAAGCAGATAGTCGTAGTCGGCATCGACGCATGCTAGCATGTTCTCACCTACATTGCCGCGAAGCAGATTCATCAAGACCGACTTTTTCCCATGTGACAATTTCTGCTTCGAAGGTAACATTACCTCAAAGAAGAGTTTGTCGTTCTCAAACTGGCTGAGTGCCATTCGCCAAAAGAAAATATCATCGTAAGCCTCCACGTAAGCCACTATGCGCTTGCGTGCGTGCTTGCTGCTGAGCGAATTGGCAGCCCCGAAGTAGTCGGATGTAAGGTTATCGCGTAGCCGGAGTCCCATGATGTGCCTCCTTTCTATTTGGGTTCTTCCTCTGTAATGTCCGTAACCTCGGTGACATGATCCATCCATCCGTTCATAATCACGGCCGGACTGTGTGTGGTAAGGATAATCTGAACGTTGGGATTGAGCTCGAGGATGATGTCGATGAGACGCTTCTGCCACTCGATATGTAGGCTTACTTCGGGTTCGTCCATAAACAATACATAGCTTTTGCCATCTTCTACGAGCACCGTAAGCAAGATGGCGAGCATCTGTTTCTCACCGCTTGAGAGCTGATAGGGTAGGAGCGTCTCGCCAATCTGCGAAAACTTGATCTCGTTCTCGGTGCGAATGATCTTCTTTCCCGTCTCGGTGAACAGGTCGTCCATAAGGTCTTGGAAGCGCTTCTTGGGTTGGCAGAGTGCTTGCGCTTGTTGTGCGGCATCGGCACTGCCCGACTGAAGCACCTCAATCATGCGGTTGCCTATGTTCACTTGATAGTCGAGATACTTGCGCTGGAGCTTGTACAGTTGCCAATCTAGTTCGGTAGCAAGGGACGCATCCATCTTGGTGATGGTCTCGCTGTTAATCAATGGACGATCAAAGGAGCGTATCAAGTCGAACCTAACCCACTTGGCATCCGATGGCTCTACGCTCAGATGCACCCCTTTCAACAAATGGCTGGGAAACTCTCCACCATGTGAGAGACTCTTAACCACCTTGTTTAGGATGGTGCTCTTGCCCACACCATTGATTCCGCTGAGGATATTCACACTGCGATCGAGCTTCCACACGATGTGCTTGCGCCCGCTCCATAGCGAATCAATCTCTATCTCGGTAATATAATCGGCATATTTCGGCATAAGAAATATTAACTTAGAATATATGCAAAGATAATGCAAACGAGTGAAAAGGAAGCTTGCTTCTGATTTTCCGAGTGCAGCTTATCTTATGCAAAGATACGTATTAATGCCTTGCAGACCAACTTTTGTTACCAAAAATCTATATGGAAATTTTGCCCATCAGCGTTTTTTGCCTAACTTTGTAGCAATGAACACACAGGAAAATCAGAAGATCAAGTGGAGCGAATGTACCATCATTGCAGACGCCGATTATGTGGATAAGGTGGCATTCAATCTCATTGTGAATTTTGAACGAATGCTAGGGCGTCGCATACCACCTGCCGACTTCAGTCAGTGGGTAGTGGATGTAGCGCTAGATGGACGTCTGAAGCCTGGCGATCATCAAACGCAAGTGGTGCTTCTACATGGTAAGCATGAGGTGAAACTAACCAATTTTGCCCCTGCCGACTATCAGCGTGAACTCAATGGACAGGCGTTTCGGCATGAGGTTTTGGGCGAGTTTGTGATCAATACCATCCCCACCGATCAGTCAGTTGCCCGCAAAGATGAGGTCATACTAGACCTATTGCATCTCCTGCTGACCAATCCCACTGCCCATCGCATCCTGATTGTGGGCAACTTTGAGGAGGGAACGCTCTATAACGACTTACGTCAAGCCTTACAAAAGGTGGATGATGAGGAGAAGCACATCACCCTTTTCACCATGCAACCGGGTATGCCTAATGGCAATTTCCGCCAAGAACTCCTTGGATATTCGCTGATGAACGCCATGGGAATCACCCAAGCTGAGATAGATAACAAAATGAAATAAAGACCAAAAGATAATGAGCAGAGTATTAATGATAGGCGCAGGTGGCGTCGCTACCGTAGCAGCGTTTAAGATAGCACAGAACGCTGACGTGTTTACCGAACTGATGATAGCTAGTCATCATGTAGAAAAGTGCAACCGCTTAGTGGATGCTATTCATGCCAAAGGATACACAATGGATATCCGTACGGCTGAGGTCGATGCCGACGACGTGGAGCAACTCAAGGCGCTCTTTAACGATTACAAGCCCGAACTGGTTATTAATCTAGCGTTGCCTTACCAAGATCTCACTATCATGGATGCTTGCTTGGCTTGCGGATGCAACTATCTAGACACCGCAAACTATGAACCTAAGGATGAGGCCCACTTCGAATACAGTTGGCAATGGGCGTATAAGGATCGCTTTGAACAGGCTGGACTGACTGCTATCTTGGGTTGCGGATTCGATCCCGGTGTGTCGGGCATCTTCACAGCGTATGCTGCTAAGCATGTCTTTGACGAGATTCAGTACCTTGATATCGTCGATTGTAATGCCGGAAACCATCATAAGGCGTTTGCCACCAACTTCAATCCGGAAATCAATATCCGTGAAATTACCCAAAAGGGACTCTACTATGAAGATGGCAAATGGGTAGAAACCGAGCCGCTAGAGGTGCATAAGCCATTGACTTATCCCAATATTGGTCCACGTGAGAGCTACTTGATGCACCACGAAGAACTAGAAAGCTTGGTGAAGAACTATCCTACCATCAAGCGCGGTCGCTTCTGGATGACTTTCGGACAGCAGTATCTGACCTACCTCGACTGCATTCAGAACCTCGGAATGAGCCGCATTGACGAGATCACTTACGAAGCACCGCTAGCAGACGATCCCGAAAAGAAGGTCAAGGTCAACATTGTTCCGCTGCAATTCCTCAAAGCTGTGCTCCCCAATCCGCAAGATCTGGGTGAGAACTATGACGGTGAGACCTCCATTGGATGCCGCATCCGTGGTCTCAAAGATGGCAAAGAGCACACCTATTATATATATAACAACTGCAAGCACCAGGAGGCTTACCAAGAGACAGGTATGCAAGGCGTAAGCTATACCACCGGTGTGCCAGCCATGATTGGCGCGATGATGTTCCTCAAGGGACTTTGGCGTAAAGCCGGAGTGTGGAATGTGGAAGACTTCGACCCCGATCCATTCATGGAACAACTCAATAAGCAAGGTCTGCCTTGGCACGAAGTGCATGACGAGGATATCGAGTTGTAAACGTAAACGAACCTATTTAATATATCCATACTATGGCAAAGAAAGACGAAACACAGCAGAGCGGTGAGCCCAAAAACGGGAAACTGCAGGCTCTCCAAGCTGCTATGTCTAAGATAGAAAAAGACTTTGGTAAAGGCTCAGTGATGAAACTGGGCGAAGGCGAACTACCTGGCATCGATATAATCCCTAGCGGAAGCATCAGCCTAGACAAGGCTTTAGGTGTAGGAGGCTACCCCAAGGGTCGCATCATCGAGATCTATGGTCCCGAATCATCAGGTAAAACGACCCTCGCCATCCATGCCATCGCTGAGGCACAGAAGCAAGGTGGTGTGGCAGCCTTTGTGGATGCAGAGCACGCCTTTGACCCCGCTTATGCTGCAAGCATCGGTGTGGACATAGACAACCTCATCGTTTCGCAGCCCGACAATGGTGAGCAAGCCCTTGAGATAGCCGATCAGCTCATCCGCTCGTCAGCCCTTGACGTCCTCGTGGTCGACTCCGTGGCTGCCCTTACGCCTAAGAAAGAGATTGAAGGCGATATGGGTGACAACAACGTAGGCCTCCAAGCACGCTTGATGAGCCAAGCGCTGCGTAAGCTTACGGGTACTATCTCCAAGACCAACACCTGCTGCATCTTCATCAATCAGCTACGCGAGAAGATTGGTATCATGTTTGGTAACCCCGAAACCACTACCGGTGGCAATGCGCTCAAGTTCTATTCTACCATCCGTATCGACATTCGCAAGGTTACAGCCGTAAAGAATGGCGATGACGTAGTGGGCAACTTGGCTCGCGTCAAGATTGTTAAGAACAAGGTGGCGCCCCCCTTCCGCAAGGCCGAATTTGAGATTACGTTCGGTGAAGGCATCTCTAAGATAGGCGAAATCATCGACCTTGGTGTAGAGTATGACGTGATACAGAAGAGCGGTAGCTGGTTTAGCTATGGCGGAACCAAGCTCGCCCAGGGACGTGAAGGCGTGAAGAAGGTGCTACGTGACAACCCCGAGCTCTCTGACGAGCTTGAGGCTAAGGTGCGTCAAGCCATTGCTGAGAAGAACGAAGAAGAATAAACAACATTATAAATCATAGCGAACAGTAACATGAAAGATCTAAAAGGAACAAAGACAGAGCAGAACTTGCTCGAAGCTTTTGCCGGTGAGAGCCAGGCACGCAATAAGTATACCTACTTTGCATCAAAGGCTAAGAAGGAAGGATACGAACAGATTGCAGAGCTATTCCTTGAGACTGCCAACAACGAGAAGGAACATGCGAAGATGTGGTTCAAGCTTTTGGAAGGCGGAAGCATCAAGAGCACAGAGGAGAACCTCCGCGCAGCTGCTGAAGGCGAAAACTTTGAGTGGACCAATATGTATGAGCGTATGGCTCGCGAGGCTGAGGAAGAAGGCTTCCATGAGATTGCTCAGCAGTTCTTAGGTGTGGCAGCAATCGAGAAGCACCACGAGGAGCGCTATCTGAAGTTGCTCAAGAACATCCAGGACAAGGTGGTGTTCAGCCGTGAAGGTGATGCTATCTGGCAGTGCCGCAACTGTGGCCACATCGTTGTAGGTAAGAAAGCGCCTGAGGTTTGCCCAGTGTGCAAGCACCCACAGAGCTACTTCCAAGTAGAGGCTCAGAACTATTAAGGCGGGGTTCTATAAATTGCCTTTGATGGAATTTTGGATTTTAGCCGAGAAGATTTCTCTTTCTTTCTGAAGAAGCATAGCGGGCTATGCGACTGAAGAAGGAAGAGAAAGATGCCGGATAAAAACAAAATGACACAAAGAGCAATCCGTCTACAATACAGCTTAATAGTGCGTGGAATTTATAGAACACGCCTTAAGGCATACAACACTAAGATTATTAGCCACGAGGGTGGCCATGCGTCTCCCTTAGGCTTAACCTTCTTGTCGGTTCCCGATACCGATTGGGATCAAACATAAAGCCTTCTCATCCTTTCTCACTGCGTCAGCAGCGGAAGGATGAGAAGGCTTTTCTTGTGCCGTAGAGTGAGAGCTTATAGCTGTACCTGCACGGCTTGGCCTGTATAGCGTATGGTCTGCGTTTCTTTCATAGGCACGTTACCTTTGCCGCTATTGGGTTTTACTAAGACGATGCGGAAGTTGCGATCCTGCAACATACCCTTGAAGCTACCCTTGCGTGGGGCAATGCTTAGTGTGCGTGAAGCGTTATCCCAAGCAAACTGAATCTCGGTGAATCGGCCTTTCTCATAGTTGTAGTTGTCCCCCTCGTCTTCATAGAGCGTGAATGTGCCGTCAGCGCCAGGATAAATTCGGATCTCCAGGTCGTCCCAAGCCTTCTCGTTGCTATACTGCACCTCAGGTCCGAAGGGCAGAATGGTGCCCGCCTTGACATATACAGGGATGATGTCGATGGGGCAAAGACGCTGAACGCTTTGTCCGCCATCATATACGGCGTTGTCCCAGAAGTCGTACCACTGGTTGCCTTGAGGCAGATACACATCGATAGGAGCAGCTGCCTGCTTCACATCGGGATAGATGGTGTGACCTTTCTTGTCGTTATCTTTCCACGTATAGAGTGGCGTGGTGACCGGTTTGACCAGCAAGTTGCGACCGAAGAGATACTCATCGTTCAGTCGTGAAGCCTTCTTGTCAGCCGCATAGTCCATCACCAATGCACGCATCATGCTTCCGCTGTTCTGCACGCAGTCGCCCGCATTGCTGTAGATGTATGGTAGCAAGCGGTAGCGCAGCTTCACGGCATCCACCATAGCGTCATAACACCAGTCGCCTTTCTGTCCAAACTCATAGAATTCGCTTACCATTGGCGAGCAACAATGGTTGCGCATCAGGGGCATGAACGTCCCCCACTGCATCCATCGAGCCTTGAGCTCTTGCACGGCGGGGTCCTTTGGTGTCTGATCGAACTCGTAATAGTTGAACCCTCCAATGTCCGTGTTCCAGAACGGGATGCCGCAGAGCGTATAGTTGAGTCCTGAAGGAACCTGCTGCTTCATCGTCTGCCATGACGAAACGATGTCGCCGCTCCATGAGAACGTGCCGTAGTGCTGGATGCCAAACGATCCGCTACGAGTCATTTGCAGTGAGCGCTTGTTGTTGCCTTTCATTGCACGCTGATGCTCATAGATGCTCTTGTTATGCACCAGGGCGTAAGCGTTCTTCACACTGCGCCACGAACCGTCATAGGTCTGGTAGTCAGCGTCTCCTTCGCGTTCAAAGTGGTCAGGCTCGGTAGAGTCGGTCCACCATGCATCCATGCCCATCTGATAGAGGTGCGTGAGGTAACGCCAGTACAGATCACGCGCCTTGGGGTTGTAGACATCGTACGGATGCGCATTGACCTTTTGTGGCCAAGTGTCAAAGGGAAGCAAGGCATGAATCTTGTCCAAGTCCTTATACAACTGCGTCCAAGGGCCGAAGGTAGGCCAAATGGTAATCATCAGATGCGCATTGTTCTGATGCACATACTTCACCATATCTTCCGGCGACTTCAGTCGGGGCTCGCTCTGCGCCTTCAAGTTGCGCATATCGTCCGGCAGATACTTGTCATAAGCAGGGTCGCCCACCTTATTTATATAATAAGGGTTCTGAAAACGCATTGCGTTCCAGTTGCTATCGCATCCCCAATATTGCCAATCTTGTACGATGGCGTCCATCGGAATGCTCAGATTGCGGTACCGATCCAGTACGCCCGCAAGCTCATCGCTAGTCTTGTAACGCTCTCTGCACTGCCAGAACCCCATCGCCCAGAGAGGGAACATCGTGGCTTGGCCGGTCAGTTCACGTATGCTGGCTATCACACCATCCTGAGTGCCGTCCTTGTACATGAAGTAATAGTCGGCGCAGGTGCCCACCTCGCTGGTAAGCGTGGTACCCGTCTCGTCATCGTCAAAGCGCGAATCGCCTGCGTTGTCCCAATACACGCCGTATCCTTTCTCCGAGCTGAAGTAGGGAATGGCCGTATATGTGTTATAGTTCCATAGGCGTTGGTGCAGCCCGCGCTGGTTCATCTGCCCATTGTTGAGCTGCCCCAAGCCGTAGATGGCCTCGTCCTTATCTAGGCGGAACGTCTGCTTGATGCGATACTTGCCCTTGTTAGCCTCGTCCGTGCGTTGCGTTAGCGCGGTCTGCGCATCCACTAAGAGCTTGGTCCCATTGTTGGAACGAAAACTGATCTCGCCCGTCTTCTGATTGAGCGATACGGTGATGTAAGCCGATTGCATTGTGACCATGTCGCCATCGGTGTGCGTCGACACGCCGTTGAGGACCTGTGGCTTGAGGATAACCGAATAGCTCTTCTTCTCAGGTGTGCTAGTCAGTGCTGCGTCGCTCTTTACCACCCGTACGATTGTGGGCGAATAGAATGTGATACAGACGTTCTGATCAGCCACTAGCCTACATATCTGTGCGGCTTTAGCATCCTGTCTCATCATTGTAGCATCTGTCTTAGCTTGCATCGTGCAAGGGACTGCTCCGACGAGCACCCCTGCAAGAATTGGAATTGTTAGTGATTTAGATAACATATTAGTAAGAATTATAAAATGTTTGTGTTTGTAGTCAGCCTTTATTGAGGAATGATCTCATACACATCCAGCGTTCCCGAGAGCTCTGCCTTGGTAGCTTTGGGGTCAAGCTTTACAGAGAAGAACGACTGATCGATTGGCGTGGTGCTCAACGCTTTGCCCTTCTTGTCATACTGTGTGAATGTGGCATTGGGGGCTTTGCGCGTGTCTAGCAACATGGTGAAGGCTTTGGTAGAAGGCGCGATGCCAAACGAGAGCTGTCCGTCGCTGGTGTAATAAGTACAAGGATTCTGATCAAAGGCAAGCATTGCACCCGATGCGTCGGTGGCATTCACCTCAAAGCCGAGGCTCTCGGTGGTGGTGGGGTTCACCTCAAACTCCCTTACGGCAATCCAGTTTTTCTTCTCAGAGGCCAACTTACGTATACGGATGTAGTGAGCATCTACGGATTCGCCCTTCCAGCGGATGTCATATTGCTTCTCAAGAGCATCGGTAAGTGGTTGCCATGTCTTTCCGTCAAGAGAGTATTCGAGGATGGTGTTGTCATAATAGTCGACGTCATCAGTAGAGTTTCGACCTTGAAGGATGTGTATCTCCCTCACCTGTCGGGTGTCGCCGAGGTCAGCTCCAACCCAGTCGCCAGTGTTCTGACCTGTGCCTGAATGATAGTAGGTGGTGGTGTCATTGTCAAACATGAGTTTGCTCTGTGTGGTCCGGACCGTGGGGTACGTGCCTACACCTCTGTAGAAAGCTGGCGTGTAGCCCGTCAGCGCCTTGTAGAAGCCAGATGCCATGTCGTCCATAGCCGTCTCATAGAATGGTTGTAAGGTCATCGTGCCCGACTTATGCGCTTCGTAGGCTTTGCGATCAGCGGCGCTCATAGTGTTGTCGATATAAGCATTCCAGAAGGAAGCCTTCTCGCCAGCTTTGTAAAGCTTGATCAGGCGCAGCGCTTTCAGTCCGCGTTGGCCTAGCTTCTCAAACTCAGTGAGCCACGGACGGAGCTCGGATAGCAGCAAGGAGTTCTTGCAGTGGGCCTCCATCTGCGCTGGCGCTTGTTCTACCTTCTCAAACTCTCTATATAGATTGTCCCACTGCTCTTGGGTGAACTGCTCCACACGGAAGGTGCTGGTCTCCCATGACTCGTCCCTTCGGTATCCCGTCTCGGTGTCGCATGAGTGTATGGCAAAGGTGCGGTAAGCATCGTGAGCCTCAGGGGTGAGATCCTCCAAGGCACGCTCCCAGTTGTCCATCGCGTTGTAGGCAGATACGTTCCAGTTGTAGTCGGCCACGCCATAGAGTGCTAGCTTAGAAGCTTCGCCATGTTCCATGGGGTTGCTTAGCACACCGCAGGTCTGCTCTTCGGTGAGCGATGTGTCAAGACCATAGGCTGGACCTTGCATGATGATGTGCCGTGCATAGTCGGTCACGGGGAAGTTCCACCAGTAATAAGCCGGTCGCTTGATGCGCTGATCTACAAAGCTGAGTGTCTCGGGAGTGAGGTCGCTGCATACCACTTCGCCCGTCCAGAACACGCGGATAGACGGATCGAGCTCCTGACCGTAGATGGCGAGAGGACCATTGGGCTTAGGATTGGCCCAAAGTTGGGAGTAGTCGGTGGGGCAAACCACGAGTGGTGCCACGTCACCTTTCTGTTTTACAAACTCGCGCGTGAGCCTATTGAGCAGATCCACTTGCTTCTTGGGGTTGGTGCCTTCGCCATCGATATCGTCAAAGTGGATGGCAAACGATCTGACACCTAGTGCGTACATCATCTCAAACTTGTTTACGAGGTTGTTATAGTCGTCCTCGTTCCATTTGATATCTTTCCCTGGATGTATCGCCCACACAAAGTCGACCCGGTTTCTGCGGCACGCTTCCACCAGCTCATGAATGTTTTGGGCTTGCTCAGCAGGGTAGGGCAGTCGCCAGTTGGGGCTGCTATGGTAGGGATCGTCCTTTGGTCCGTAGACATACTCATTCATCTTGTTGCGTCCGTAATAGTCGATCAGTGACAGCCGGACCTGGTGTGACCACGGATTGCCATAGAAACCCTCTACCACGCCACGCAGCGGGAGGTCAGGATAGTCGTTACAGGTAAGGTAAGGCAGCCTTCCTTGCGCAGCCTTACTCTCCATAATCTGCTTCATCGTCTGTATGGCATAGAACGCTCCGCGCTCGTCATATCCGGTAATAGAGATGCCCTTGCTGTCAGCCTTGAGCAGATAAGCACCTGAGGTGAGTTTCTTTAGACCAGCTTTAGCGGCCTGCTTCTCACCGAAAGTGATGGTCAGCTTGGTGCCTTTGGGGTTAGCGGTGAGAAAACGGAGATCGTCAGAGAACTTCCCCGACTTGTCTTGCAGTTTGATACCCTTGCTTAGGTCAATCCATTGTGTACGATCGATGTCGAGATAGTGAGGAGTGGGGTTTACCACAATCCCTTGGTGATCTACTTTCTTTCCGGGTACACGCTCAATGTTCTGCTTCTCTGAACGTTGCGAACTGAGGTCGAATGCCTCTTCCTGGGCGTATGTGCCTAACGTACATAAAGAGGAGGCAAGGGCGGCGAGTAGGAGATGCTTGTTGGTCATTTGCTTAAGGTTTTTAGGATGATATGAAAGTGGGTAGCGCATAAGCCATGTCTAGCTACGCTTCTTAAACGCAAAGGTAAGCATTTGAAGCCGAAACAAGGGGTGGAAGTGGTAAATAATATTCTTATATAATATGATTTCTGCTTTTAGTTGAGGCTGTGTTAGCCATTAAGAAGAGCCAAGCCGGCTAGCAATACCGGTGCTTTGACACTCGTTTAGCAATGGTATGATCACCCGAAAGGTGCTTGTTGCCACAGAAAAATAAATTGATTTTCATGGAAAAATAAATTAATTTCTCGTGTAAAATAATTTATTTTTCATTCTCATCGTGCCGCTTCTGTATGATGTCAGAGGCTTGATAGGTGTGTGACGAAAGTCTTGCTCGGCAGTCAAAGGTGGTCACGGCGGTGGAGAAAAACAGCTTTTTGCCCTTTGTCGGCGTCTTGAAAGATGAAGAAAGTCGCAAAATCAGTTTATACAATAAGCTTATACATTATTCTTATATAAAGGACGTGGGTGTTGATAATGTCGCAGTTGGCATAAAGAATATACCCGATTGTGACAGAATGGCACAGGTATGAGGTATGATTGGCAGAGAAAAAGCCTAAAAGTAAGAGTTGGCACAAGGTTTGTTTAATATCTAGCGAACGCTGAAAAGCTCAGCGAAAACATTTCAAATCAGATAAAAACAAAAAATAAATACAATCATGGGAAAAATTATTGGAATTGACTTAGGAACAACAAACAGTTGTGTTGCCGTATTCGAAGGCAACGAGCCAGTGGTAATCGCTAATAGCGAAGGCAAGCGCACCACACCATCTATCGTAGGTTTTGTAGACGGAGGTGAGCGTAAGATTGGTGATCCTGCTAAGCGTCAAGCTATTACCAACCCAAAGAAGACCGTTTATTCGATCAAGCGTTTCATGGGTGAGACCTTCCAGCAGTGTGAGAAGGAGATAGGTCGTGTGCCTTATACCGTAGTGGACGAAGGCGGTTTCCCACGCGTACAGATCGATGACCGCAAATATACACCACAGGAAATCTCTGCAATGGTGCTTCAGAAGATGAAGAAGACCGCTGAGGACTACCTCGGACAGGAAGTGACTGAGGCTGTGATCACCGTGCCAGCTTACTTCTCTGACTCACAGCGTCAGGCTACAAAGGAGGCTGGAACCATCGCCGGACTCAACGTGCGTCGTATCGTCAACGAGCCTACAGCAGCCGCTCTAGCTTATGGCGTAGATAAGAAGAACAAGGATATGAAGATTGCCGTATTCGACCTTGGTGGTGGTACGTTTGATATCTCTATCCTCGACTTCGGTGGCGGTGTGTTCGAGGTGCTCTCTACCAATGGTGATACTCACCTCGGTGGTGACGACTTTGACCAAGTGATCATCAACTGGCTTGTAGATGGCTTCAAGGCTGACGAAGGTATCGACCTCAGCCGTGATCCTATGGCTATGCAGCGTCTCAAGGAAGCTGCTGAGAAAGCTAAGATCGAACTTTCAAGCACCACTTCTACCGAGATCAACCTTCCTTATATCACAGCCGAAGGTGGCGTGCCAAGACACTTGGTAAAGAACCTTACTCGTTCTCAGTTTGAGCAGTTGGCTCACGGACTGATCCAGGCTTGCTTGGTTCCATGCCAGAATGCGTTGCGTGACGCTAAGCTTGACGCTTCTCAGATTGACGAGGTGATCCTCGTAGGTGGTAGCTCACGTATCCCAGCCGTACAGACATTGGTGAAGAACTTCTTCGGCAAAGAGCCTTCAAAGGGCGTTAACCCTGATGAGGTAGTGGCTGTAGGTGCAGCTATCCAAGGTGCTATCTTGAACAAGGAGAGTGGTGTGGGTGATATCGTCTTGCTTGACGTAACTCCTCTGACCCTCGGTATCGAGACTATGGGTGGCGTGATGACCAAGCTCATCGATGCTAACACTACCATCCCTTGCAAGAAGAGCGAGGTGTTCTCAACCGCTGCTGACAACCAGACTGAGGTGACCATCCACGTGCTTCAAGGTGAGCGCCCGATGGCAGCTCAGAACAAGAGCATCGGCCAGTTTAACCTTACAGGCATCGCCCCCGCCCGTCGCGGTGTGCCACAGATTGAGGTGACCTTCGATATCGACGCTAACGGTATCCTCAGTGTGAGCGCTAAGGATAAGGCTACAGGCAAGGAGCAGAGCATCCGCATCGAGGCATCAAGTGGCTTGAGCGATGATGAGATCAATCGTATGAAGGCTGAGGCTGAGCAGAACGCTGCTGCAGATAAGGCTGAACGCGAAAAGATTGACAAGCTCAACCAGGCCGACTCAATGATCTTCACCACCGAAAACTTCCTCAAGGACAACGGTGACAAGATCCCTGCTGACAAGAAGCCAGGCATCGAACAGGCCCTCCAGCAGCTCAAGGATGCGCACAAGAGCGCTGATGTAGCAGCTATCGACACAGCCATCAGTAACCTAAACAACGTGATGCAAGCCGCTAGTGCACAGATGTACCAAGGCGGTGCACAGGCTGGACAAAGCGCACAAGACTTCAATGGTGCAGGTGCTGGACAGCAGAACGCCGGTGGTCAGAAGACGGATGATACCATCCAGGATGCTGACTTCGAGGAGGTGAAATAATGCCACCGAGCAAATACATAACAAACAATAAGCAAATGCGTGCAGCTCAATGAGTTGCACGCA
>CAVHUZ010000001.1:0-78106 GCA_963639545.1 Bacteroidaceae bacterium | reverse complement strand
GTCTTGATGAGGGTGTTGTTGCGCCATACCTCCACCTTGGTAATGGCTTGGAGAGATTGGCCATCGTAGGTTGTGGTGGGGTTGGTCCAGGTCAGCGTGGTGCCTTGATCGCCCATCGTGGCTTGGAGATTCTGCGGTTTGGCGGGCGCTGCGGCTTCTGCAACAACGAAGGGGATATGCAGACCGACGATGAGAGAGTTGTTATCGAGTTGGTTGCGCTTGATTATCGCACCATTGGAGGGATCGATTTGGCAGAAGAAAGTATAGTTGTTCTCATCTAGTCCTGCCCAATAGAGTTCGCCTGTGGCACGGTCAAACTCCATCGATTGGGCCTCAGAGGTGCTCGTTTTGAGTCCTGTGCTACCCAAGAGGGTAAGTTCGCCGGTGCTTTTGTTCATCTCATACAGACTGCCTTCGGCACTCATGGCATAGAGATCACCGAAGTAGGTGCTGGCAAGGGCAACGATCTTCTTATCAAGAGTGGCCACCTTGGTATAGCTTCCGGTCTGTGTGTCAATCTTGATGAGCCGCGGTGTGACTTCCTCACCGGTGTTCTTGACCATCACACCATACAGTGTGGCGGTGGAATAGTCGTAAGTCAGGTCGGAGCATTGGTACGGCTGTTGTGCATAACGTAGTTGGAGAGCATTGCTTGCTAGGTCGTAGGCACAGAGACCTTCGGTGAGATAACCCGTGGCATCGTCTGAAAGAATCATCAGATACTTATCACCCACATAGGCTCCACCCCAAAACGAGTACATCATTGAGGTGAGGAGTTGCGGTTGCAGCGCATCCGTGTCAAACTTGTACATACCGATAGGCACTTCGCCATCACTGCCATTACCTGTCATAAAGCCATAAACCTCCTTGGCATGAGCCACAGAGAAGGTGCTCATTAACAGGCAGAGCAAAAGCAATCTGAACAATTTGCTTGTCTTGTCAATCATTTTTAGTGTTATAGACACGTATTCATTAATTTCCCTACATGGCGCTTCAGACCGTGTCTATGATTAATATCCGAAAGCCATGCCTCTTATTTTTGCGGCGCAAAGGTACTGAATTTCTCGATGATTATTGCATATTTATGAATATTAACAACCCCTATTTCATAGTCTTCGACAAAGAATTGGCAATCAAAACATCTCTCTCACGATAACATAATACAACATAATAACAAAAAATAACTACTATTACACCTTACTTTCACTCCTTTATAAACAGATTAACAGATACCGTTAGGGGCTTATTTTTAGCTTTTTGACGATGTTGCAGTGTGTTAAAGAACCCATAAAAACAAAAGCAAAATAATACCATAAAAAGACATTTAGGTGCAGACAACCGATATATTGCACATGGATTGATACTATTTAATGCGCTTATTTTTGCAAAATCTTTTAATAAATGTTTGCTTTATATAAAAAAAGAGTGTACCTTTGCAATCCCAAAACCTAAAGATTTTGTAACCGAAACAATAGACATATCACCTAGAGAGGACGATGACAAGGAATCTTCTATATCTATAACAACTATACTTACTTAATTAATAACGCATGAAAAAGAAAGAAAATGCCTTTCGCTTCTCAATGAGAGGCAGCATGACAGCTTTACTCATGATGTTTGCCGTTGCTGTCAACGCGCAAAATCAGACTGTCAAAGGTACAGTAACAGGTCCTGATGGCCTTCCTGTTATTGGTGCTACGGTTAAAGTACAGGGTACGACAATGGGTGCGGTTACCGACCTTGATGGTAACTACGAACTCGCTTGCCCTCCCAACTCAAAGCTCGAAATCTCTTACGTAGGTAGCAAAACGCAAGTGCTCAGCGTAGGAAGCAAGTCGACAATCAACGTTACCTTGCAGGACGACGCACAGAGTATGGACGAAGTTGTGGTTACTGCTTTGGGTATTAAGCGCCAAGCACGTTCACTAGGTTACTCTACAACAAAGGTTGGCGGTGAAGATTTCACACTCGCACGTGACCCTAACGTAGGTAACGCCCTCTCTGGTAAGATTGCTGGTGTAAGCGTTTCAGGTAACGCTACCGGTTCTACTGGTTCATCACGTGTTGTCATTCGTGGTAACTCATCTATGACCGGAAACAACATGCCTTTGTATGTTGTAGACGGAATCCCATTCGATAACACCAACCAAGGTTCTGCAGGACAGTGGGGTGGTCTTGATATGGGTGACGGTTTGTCTAACATCAACGCTGACGATATCGAGAGTATCCAGGTGCTCAAGGGTGCTGCCGCATCTGCACTTTATGGTTATCGCGCTGGTAACGGTGCTATCTTGATCACCACTAAGAGCGGTCGTAAGAACCAGCCCGTACAGATTGAGGTTAACGAGAACCTTACATTCAACTCTATCTACGACTACCGCGACTGGCAAGACGTCTTCGGTATCGGTCTTGATGGCGTGAAACCCTCTACCGCAGCGGGTGCTAAGGAAGCTGAATCAAGCTCTTGGGGCGCTGTGCTCGATGGTTCTGAGGCAGTAAACTTCCTCGGCAACAAATACACATACTCTAATGTAGACAACTGGAAGAAGTTCTACAACACTGGTGTTACCACTAACACATCGGCTTCTTTCTCTGGTTCTGCTGACAAACTGGTTTATCGTTTCGGCGTAAGCTACAATCATGAGAAGAGCATCCTGCCTAACTCACGCAACCGCCAGATCGGTTTGAACATGAACACAACCTATGACATCTTGAAGAACTTGCACTTGAACGTTACAGCCAACTACGTTCAGGATCACGCAAACGGACGTTCTAACTTGTCAGATGGTAACGGTAACACCAACGCTTCATTGATCTATCGTGGTAACTCATTCGATGTAGATTGGCTCAAGGGCACATCTGACAAGGGCTGGGGTGCTAATGCAGACGGAAGCGAAATGATTGGTGGTACCAATGTATACTTCAATAACCCTTATTGGTTGCAGTATCGCAAGACAAACAATAGCGATCGCGATCGTCTAACAGGCGGTTTGAACCTCCGTTGGGACATCTTCGACTGGTTGTACGCACAAGCTGGTGTGAGCCGCGACGCTTACAACTTGCAATCACAGGGCGTTACACCTGTTGGATCGGCTGCCGATCCTAAGGGATTCATGAACGAATACGAGAAGAACTACTACGAAAACAACTACAACTTCCTCGTTGGAGCCAACAAGACGTTTGGTGATTGGGATCTTGGAGCTACCGTTGGTGGTAACAAACAGTACAACGACACCAAGTACTACTACACTTCTGACGGCGGACGTCCATTCACTGTAGATGGATTGTGGTCAGTTAACAACCTCTCTTCATCTGGTCAGTCACCTAAGAAGATTCACCAGCGCTATCAAGTAAACTCTCTTTACTTTACAGCTAACGTAGGTTGGAGAAACCAATTGTTCTTGAACGTTACCGGACGTAACGACTGGTTCTCTACATTGGCAGACAATAGCAACAGCGTATTCTATCCTTCAGTAAACCTCTCTTGGGTATTCACCGATACCTTCCGTGAGAGTTTGCCAGAGTGGTTCGACTTTGGTAAGGCTCGTGTAGGTTGGGGTGCTTCTTCAAACGGTACATCTGCATATCAGAACCTTTTGCTTTATCAGCTCCGCAACTACACCATCAATGGTCAGAACACCATCACTCAGAACAACAGCGATACTTATCCTAACGCTAACTTGAAGCCTGTTCATATCTCTGAGTTTGAGGTTGGTTTGAACCTTTCATTCCTTCAGAACCGTTTGAGCTTCGACCTTGCATGGTATAACAAGCGTACCACAGACGATATCGTGAACGTTTCTACCTCTTCAGCATCTGGTTATAGCTCAAAGGTGGCTAACGTTGGTAAGATCAGCAACACTGGTTTCGAGGCTATGGTAGACGCTTATCCTGTAAAGAACGCTAACTTCTCTTGGAACACCACATTCAATATCTCTTACAACCACAACAATGTGAAAGACCTTGGTGAGGGTGTTGACCGTCTGAACATCAACGGCGCACAGAGCCGTAGCGGTAACGTTTACATCTACAACGTTGTAGGTCAGCCTTACGGCGTAATCATTGGTAACAAGTACAAGCGCGATGCTAATGGCAATATCTTGCTGAACAAGGGTCTTCCACAGACTGGTGAGCAGACCGTTCTTGGCAATGGTGTGTACAAGTGGACTGGTGGTTGGCGTAACAGCTTCACCTATAAGGGTGTAACCTTAGGCTTCTTGATCGACTTCAAGTTTGGTGCTAAGCTCTTCTCAGGTACCAACTACTCTCTCTACTACTACGGAATGCACAAGAACACCCTCGTTGGTCGTGACGCAAGCAACCCAACTGGTACATACGTATTCCCTGGTATCGACGAAGCAACAGGTCAGGCAAACACCACTGCAGTAAAGGCTCAGGACTACTACCAGGCTATCTGCAACGCCAACATCGGCGAGGAGTTTGTTTACAGTGCCGACTTCGTGAAGCTCCGCGAGCTCTCATTGGGTTACACCTTCCCAAAGAGCGTACTTAAGAACGTAAGCTGGATCAAGGGCTTGAGCATCAACTTGGTTGGCCGTAACCTTTGGACAATCATCAAGCACACTCCTAACATCGATCCAGAATCATCTATCAACAACACCAATGGTCAGGGCTTGGAGCTCAATGGTTACCCAACAACCCGCAACATCGGTTTCAACGTGAACGTGAAATTCTAAACAACTATTATCAAATAACTGACAACAATGAACAAATATAAATATTTTGCATTGGCTTCGGTAGTCGCTCTCGGCTCACTTGGCATGACAAGTTGCGGCGATTTCGGCGACACCAATATCGACCCCGAGCACCTCAACGAGGGTAACGTGCCTTACGAGATGGTCTTCTCTAATGCACAACACCAAGCATTAGGTTCTGACTGGGATATGTGGCGTACAGGTTGCATCTACTCATCTCAGTTTACCCAGCAGCTCACCTCTATCGACTGGTGGGACAGCTATGGCCGTTACAACTATAGCGATGGCTACTCAGCATCTTTCTGGGACACTTACAATAGCGACCGTGGTGCTATGCGCGACGTGACAACATGCTACGATCAGTGGGCGAACAAGGAAGGCTACGAGGTAGATTACAACATCGCTCGTGTGATGCGCATCTACGCTTTTGCTAAGATGTCTGACCTTTACGGTGACATTCCTTACTCTCAGGCAGGTCGTCCAAGCCTCTACTCATATCCAGTATATGACAAGCAGGAGGACATCTACAAGAGTATGCTTGCTGAGCTAGACGAGGCTCAAGGCAAACTCAGTGGCGAAGCTAAGATGGGTCAGCACGACCTCTACTTCCAGGGCGACGCTTCTAAGTGGAAGAAGTTTGCCAACTCACTGATGCTCCGCTTGGCTATGCGCCTTGTTAAGGTAGATGAAGCTACCGCTAAGACCTACGCTGCTAAGGCTTACGCTAACGGCGTGATCACAGATGTAGCTGACAACGTAATCTTGAACCACTCAGATGGTACTACCTCTAACGACTCTTCAGAGCCATTTGCAAAGATTATCGCTCACGAGGACCGCGAGTTCTACCTCAGCCAGTTCTTCGTAAACCTGCTTAAGGACGCTAAGGATCCACGTATCTGCGCCATCGGTACCGTTGTAACCTCTTCTACAGGTAGCCAGGTATCTGACGTTCAGAAGGGCTGGACCACTGCCGACTATGGTGATATGAGCTTTGCTACACAGGATGGTCTGCTCCAGGGCGGCTACGGAAACAACCCTGACCGTGAATACTTCATCGGTAAGGCGGACGCTCGCTTCAATGACAACGACTTCTTGAACAATTACAGCGCTCACTTCTCTACTCCTAACCGTTACACCTATGCAGATCCTACAGCTCCAACATTCGTTGTAACCGCTGCCCAGACTTACCTCTTGCTTGCTGAAGCAGCACAGCGCGGTTATATCAGCGGTAGCGCAGAGCAGTTCTACAACGCAGGTGTGAAGGCTGCCTTCCAGCAGTTCTCTCAGTTCCCAAGTGCAGACAAGGCGCTCAAAGCGCTCAACAACGATCCTACTGTAGGATTGTCAGACGGTTCATGGGAAGCATATGCCAACGCATACCTTGCTAAGAACCCATTCAATACAGCTAAGGCGCTTGAGCAGATCAATACCCAGTACTACATCACAACCTTCGGTGATCCTCACGAAGTGTTCGCTAACTGGCGTCGTTCAGGCTATCCAGTGCTCACACCTAACGTGATGGCACAGCGTGATGGTCAGTGTGCTACTGCTAACGATGGTTATTCTATTCCTCGTCGCTTCCGCTATCCTACAAAGGAGGCACAGGTTAACAAGACCAACTATGAAGAAGCAGTGAGCCGCCTCAACCACGGTGATGAGTTCTACAGCCGCGTTTGGTGGGACAAATAAGCCAAGACGATGAAGCGCTTGTATAGCTTCTGACTAGCTCGGAAGCACAAGCCAACATCAATCAATCTATAAGCGAATCGCTTCCAAGGTCTATCTGACTTTGGAAGCGATTTTCTTTTGTTATCATATACGGTCTGACGGATTATACCGAACGAGTCAGACGGATTATCAAACTGACCTTCGAAGGGTTCTTCTGAAAGGTGGATTACATCGCAATGGGGGCACGCTTAGATGATAAGCGTGCCCCCATTGCGTTTCCATATGAATGGTTTGAAGATAACTTTTAATTTATTTTTCGGAGAAAATTAAATTGATTTTACATGAAAAATAATTTATTTCTCAAGACGAAAGGATTACTATGGCTTCATGAAAGCTGCTTTGCTGGCTCTTCAAAGAACCTTTTCTGATTTCTAAAAGATAATCTATCGCCAAATCATAGATGCCTATCCCTGCGTTTTAGAGTACCCATTCTATCGTTTTAGAGTACCCATTCTTATCATCAAAGAGCACCCGTTCAATCATTATTTTGACTCTGCTGATTCACCAAAGAAACGTTTCAGCAGATCAATTGAATTAAGACTAGGCTCTCTTACGGCTTGCCACACATTCCATCTCAATAAGCCATTGTGGTCGGCAGACCTTAGCCTCAACAATGATGGTAGGCTTATCGGGGAATCGTTGCTGCATGTATCGGCTCACGAAGGGATAGTCGGACAGGTCACGCAGATAAACAATGAAATAGCGGACATCCTCAAGCGAAGCCTCTCCATCGTGCAGCAGCGCATCAATATTCTCTAGAAGACGCTCCGTCTGACGGCGTACGTCTCCAAGATAGACCACATGGCCAAACTTATCGATACTTGCCGTGCCCGAGATAAAGTACTGGTAGCTATCCGATAGCGCCACACGCGTACCTCGTTCGAACGCCACGCCATACTCGTGCGTAGGGTTCAGGTGATCCAAGGCCTTCAGATAGAGCTTGTCATCTTCCTTAATTTCGGGCATAGTGAGGAAGTCGATAGCCACCGAAGCGTGCCTTACGGAGGTGCGTCCGCCTATACCCGTGCTAGCGATATAATGGGTCTCGGCTGTTAGGCCATAGCGGCGGAAGATGTCGTTACGTGCCTTGACCACACCAGCATAGTTGACATCAATGTCAGCAACATAGATCCAGGTACGCACTAGGTGTGTGGGCAGATCTAGCCCCGTTCCTTCTAACGACTTGATATACTTCTCAAAGAGCATCACCGTCTGCATATAGCTGTTGGCTGCATGCGTTTCGTCCTCGGTGAGGCGCAGACTTTGGAAGATGTGATGGGAAGAGTCAGCGGCGGTTTTGAGCAAGAGCTCAATCTTGGCTCCGCTCAATGGGGGCTGTTCAACGATGGTTATGGCTGATGAAGAGAGGATCTGCTGATAGAGATCGCTCTCGATGAGTTGCTGATATTGATTCTGCGCATCGCTCAGAAAGATCTTGGTATATTGAAGGCGGCGCTCGGCTTGAAGTTCGTCGGATAGAAATCGGGTAGTCTGGTCTTTGAGGTCAGAGAGACGTTGTGCAAAAGTTTCTGCGTCATGAGGCGTCAGAATCACATAGTTTTCCATTTGTTTGCTGTCAGTTTTTCTTTATTCATGATGCCCTAGAGCATCACTTGCATGGTGCTTGATATAGAAGCACATCATAGATCTAGGTGCAAAGGTAGTTATTCTGCCCGAAATAGGATTAGGTTTAAGGGCAAATGACGATAAAATACCAAAAAATGATTAACGCACCACGCGCAGTCCTTGAACGATTTGGGATAGGCTTTCCATGACATACTGCATGCTGTATCCTTCACGTATCGCCACGAAGAGGGTATTGTCTCCAGCCACCGTACCCATCACACAGGGCAGATGAGCCTCATCTATGTCAAGCGCCACCACGCTGGCATAACCTGGACGTGTACGGATGACGACGGTCTGTGCTGACACACTTGCATAAATATCACCCCCCGTGGGTTCTGTGGTCTCTGCTGACTTGTTATATAGACGCTTATACATCGTCTCGTTAGGTAGCACATAGATATATTTGCCGCCCATTGTGGCTGCCTTTGCTACCTTAAGTCGCTTCATATCACGGCTTAAAGTGGCTTGTGTGACTTCAAATCCCTTTTCGAGAAGAGCCTCTAAGAGGTTAGCTTGATTGCTAAATTCGCCATTGGTGATAAGCAATTTCAGTACGCTTAATCTTTCATTCTTTGGTTTTGTCATTGTTGATTTATATTGGGTTAGCATGCAAATATATGCAATAGTTTTGAAAAAGACAAATATTTTACAGAAAAAATCTCCCATAACGTGTCATTATACGTCATGGGAGATCATTTGTTTATGCTTTCTCTACCCTTTCGGGGCTATGTTTATGCAAAGCGATTAATCATTGCGGTTGCCCAAGAAGCGCAATAGATAGAGGAAGAGATTGATGAAATCGAGATAGAGATTGAGTGCACCGATAAGGGCAATCTTCTGCACCGTCTCACTCGTAGTGTCGGGCTGAAGGAGCAGTTCACGCTTGATGGTGTTGACGTCCCAAGCGGTTATACCGGTGAAGATAAGCACACCGACGCCACTAATAATCAGTTCGAACATCGAACTGCGTAGGAACATATTGACCAGTCCGGCTATGATCAGACCGATAAGAGCCATGAAGAGGATGCTGCCCATCTTGGACAGGTCTCGCTTGGTGGTGTAACCTAGCACCGCCATCGCACCGAACGTACCGGCACAGACAAAGAAGGTCTGCGCGATAGATGTGAAGGTGTATGCCAAGAAGATGGCACTGAGGGCCAAGCCATTGACCACCGAGAATGCAATAAAGCAAAGGGTGGCAGAGAGAAGCGACATCTTATGAAGGCGTGCGGTGAGAAACAGCACCAAACCAATCTCTACAACAAAAAGCACCAAAGGCGTATAGCCGGTAAAAATGGTTTGCATCAGACCTGGGCTTGAAGCCACGCCATAAGCCACTACGCCTGTGATAACAAGCGCCATAGCCATCCATGTGAATACCTTACGCATCAGTAAAGGCATGGAGCGCGATGCCTCGAGCTCACGCGCACGCTCATCCACATAACCTTGATAGTTAGTAAAATCCATATTCTAATCTTTTTCTAGTTAATATCTGATATTCTTCTGACAACTAACATGCCAGTGAACGGCAAATATATAACATTCCACCGGATTAATGATGAAATCGTTTTACTTTTAATTTTTTTTGTATATTCTCCTTATTTATTTCGTTTTCTCATCATTTCAGTGTCATGACAAGTTGACGCCCCTTAACTAGTTGGTCATGGGAGATGCGGTAGCTGCCTAGCGATTTGCCACCAAGGGTCATGTTCTTGATATAGATCTGAGATGAAGAGGCATGGGGAGCGCTGATCGTAATGTCACCGTTGGGGTAATATTTGGGGTCGAGATGCAGCGTCACCTTGTCAAAGACGGGTGTGGTAAGGGTGTAGTAAGGACTACCTGGGCAGTCGGGATAGAAGCCCATCATCGAGAAGAGCACCCAAGCTGACATGGTTCCGGTATCGTCATTACCCGGTATGCCATCTGGTTTGTCGGTGTAATACTTGGCGATAATCTTGCTAATCTCCTTCTGTGTACGCCATTCTTCACCCTTAACGTATGAGAAGAGGAAAGGATAGGAGATGTCTGGCTCATTGGCGGGGTCATAGAGACCTTGATCAAAGACGCCTTGTAGCTTCTGCGTGAAGGCTTTGCTGCCTCCCATCATCTTCATCATACCAGCCACATCGTGGGGGGCGTAGAAGGTATAGTTCCATGCCGAACCTTCGTGGAAGCCGGGCGCATTGGAGAAGTCGGCTCCGTCCTTAGGATTGAACGGCGTGATGAAAGAGCCATCTTTCTCGATAGGACGCAGCGTACCAGTCTCTTTGCAGTAGTAGTGCTTGTATCCCAAACTGCGTTGACGGAAGAGTTTGGCATCAGCGGGCTTGCCCAGCGCCTGTGCAAGCAGCGAAAGGGCATTGTCAGCGACGTAGTATTCGAGGGCGTGCGAAACGGAGTTGTCACCCGAATTGTCGGCTGCGAAATAATAAAGAGGTATATACCCTTTCTCTATATACGGATCGTTGTCCGGTCGCATCTTGTTATCCTTGCTTGGAAGGGTCGCGCTCTTATAGAAAGCGTCGTATGCTGTGTTGATATCAAAGTCGTGGAAGCCTTTAAGATAGGTGTCAGTGATGACCGGAATGGCTGGATCGCCTTCCATAGTCCACGTTTCGCGCCCGAAGAGTTCCCATTTTGGCATCCAGCCCCACTCCTTATACATATCTATCATGCTACGAACCATATCCATTTGACGGTCGGGATAGATTAAGGTCTCTAGCTGATGCACGTTGCGATAGGTATCCCAGAGTGAGAAGACGGTGTATCTGTTGCCCTTGGTGTTGAGCACATCGCCTCTCTCCATGGCTGGATAGTCGCCATTAACGTCCTGGAGAATGTTGGGATGGATCTGCGAATGATAGAGCGCAGTGTAGAAGACGCGACGCTGACTCTCCGTGCCGCCTTCTACCTCGATGCGGTTCAGGGTCTGCTCCCAAGTGGATTCGGCTTCTTGGGCGATGGCATCAAAGGATTTGCCGGCTTGTTCCTTCTCTAGATTCTCACGCGCATTGGCTATCGAGACAAAGGATACACCCATGCTCACTTCAATCTGTTCGCCTGCGTTACAGTCGAAGTCAAAGTAATATCCAATCTCGTCGCCCGCGATTTCTTTGGCATAATTGGGGTAGAGTTTGCGCTTACCGTTGTCTGCATCCCATTCGCCCTTGACGCCGGAGCGGTTGGGTTGTTGCTTCCAACAGCCTGTGGATTTAGGAGTTTTGTTCACTTTCATCACAAAATAGATGGGGAACACGGCACCCGAATTGTAGCAGAACGTTCCTAGCTGGCGCATTCCTTCAATCTCGGTACTGCTCACGCGGCGCACCATACCGCCAGTCTCATTGGTCAGTCCGTCACCGATGTTGAGCAAGATGTGTGCCTCTCCAGCTGGGAAGGTGAAGCGCTCGCATGACGAACGCAGCGTAGAGGTCACCTCGCAATGCACGCCATACTTGTTCAGATCCACCGAGTAATATCCTGGATGTGCTTTCTCGTTCTTATATTCTGAACCATAGTGATGGTAGTCCACGTCCAGTTGGCCGGTCGTAGGCATCGTTAGCAGCGTGCCCATCTCGGGACATCCCACGCCGCTAAGGGTCACATGGGCAAATCCGGTGAGGAATTTGTTATTGTATTCGTAAGGCGCTGACCACCAGCGGGCATCCTTATCATACTCGTTCAGGTCTGACCCCATCACATTGAATGGTACCACGGACATCAGACCATGAGGCATCACGGCACCAGGATTGCACACGGAGAAGTTGGTTGTACCGATAAATGGATCCACATACCGCGTCAGCTTCTGAGCAGTAGCGCCCATCGCAATCATCCCGAGCAACACTGTGCCTAGCAATTTCGTCTTATTCATTATTTTGTTTAGCTAATAGTTTCAAGGCATAAAATTACATAAAATCCCCTCACCTACCAAATATTTAGCTTGAATTGATACTATTTTTGCCAATTATTTCGTAAATTTGCATCTGTAATCAACTATTATCTTAATCAAATATGAAACTTAAAACTATTGCGCTTAGCATGCTTTCATTGGCCCTTTTGACTGCAGGCACATCGTCAGTACAAGCGCAAAATCTCACAAAGTATGTCAATCCGACCATCGGAACCGGCGGTCACGGACACGTATTCTTGGGTGCTAACGTACCATTCGGCTACATTCAGCTTGGCCCTACGGAGAATACACGCGGTTGGGACTGGTGTTCGGGATATCACGACAGCGACTCTATCCTCATCGGATTTGGTCATCAGCACCTCAGCGGTACCGGTATTGGCGACTTAGGTGACGTAGCTTTCCTCCCAGTGGGGTGCAAGAATCAGAAAGAAGTGAAGTTTTCGCACGCTAGCGAATACGTTGTTCCAGGCTATTATAGCGTGAAGCTCAAGCAGCCTAACGTTTTCGTGGAGCTCACCGCTACTCAGCGCGCTGGCTTCCAACGCTACACCGCAGGCGCAGATGCCAAGACTTGCCTCTTCCGCTTGGACCTCAGACAGGGCATCGGATGGGATCATGTCTTCAAGGCTGGCTTCCATCAGGTGGGACAGAAGGCTATCGCAGGTTTCAGAGAGTCGAAAGGATGGGCTAAGCATCAGTATGATTACTTCTATACCGAGTTTAATAAACCCGTGACATTGGTCGAAAGCAAAGATACTATCGCCATCTTCAGCTATGAGAACGACGGCACTCCGTTGCTGATCAAGACCGGACTGTCAGCCGTAAGCGAAGATAACGCCAAACTCAACCTACAAGCTGAGATTCCCGGATGGGACTTCAATGGCGTTGTGGCAGCCGCTGACAAGGCCTGGAACGAACAGCTTGGCAAGGTAGAGATAAAGACCAGCGATGCCGATGCACGCACGGTGTTCTACACAGCGATGTACCACACCATGACCGCACCATCGGTTTTCAGTGATGTCAACGGCCAATATCGTGGCGCAGACCTCAAGGTTCACGACGGAAACTTCACCAATTACACCACCTTCTCACTGTGGGACACTTATCGTGCAGCCTATCCGCTGATGACAATCATCCACCCCGAGATGATGAAAGACCTTGGCGAGACCTTCGTTCATATCTTTAAGGAACAAGGAAAGCTCCCCGTTTGGCATCTCATGGCTAACGAGACCGACTGTATGGTGGGCAATCCTGGCATCCCTGTGCTTGCCGACATGGTACTCAAAGGATTCGTAACAGACAAGAAGGGCGCCCTTGAAGCAATGAAAACATCGGCTATGCTCGATGAGCGCGGAATGAATTCGCTTAAGAAGAACGGCTACATTGCCTTCGATGAGGATTCCACTCACGAGACCGTAGCTAAGTCGTTGGAGTACGCTTTGGCCGACGCTTCTATTGCTTGGGTGGCTAAATCAATGGGCAATAAAGCCGATTACAACTACTTCTGGAAGCGCAGTCAGTCATACAAACAGCTCTTCGATAAGCGCGTTGGGTTCATGCGTGGTAAGAATTCGAAGGGCGAATGGCGCACACCATTCAACCCCTTCCATGCCGTTCACCGCATGGACGACTACACAGAGGGTAACGCTTGGCAGTACACTTGGCTCGTACCACACGATGTTCACGGCTTGGTAAGCTGCTTTGGCGGCGAGAAGCAGTTTGTCAATAAGCTCGATTCGCTCTTCATCGTAGAAGGCGACATGGGCGAAGAGGCCTCACCTGACATCTCCGGACTGATCGGTCAGTATGCTCACGGCAACGAACCTAGCCACCATATCTTATATATGTACAACTACGTAGGTCAGCCATGGAAGGGCCAGAAGCTCATCCGCAGAGTGTTTGACGAGCAATATCGCAATGCCAAAGATGGCTTGAGCGGTAACGAGGACGTTGGTCAGATGTCAGCTTGGTACGTGATTTCGTCTATGGGTCTTTACCAAGTGGAGCCTGCCGGTGGCAAACTGATCTTCGGTTCTCCGCTTTGGGACGAGGCTAAAATCAACCTTCCTGAAGGCAAGAGCTTCACCATCAAGGCACATAACAACAGCAAGAACAATGTCTATGTGCAGAGTGTGACGCTCAACGGCAAACCTTACACCAAGTCGTACATCATGTATGCCGACCTGATGAAAGGCGGTACGCTTGAATTTACGATGGGTTCAGAGCCCAGCAAGTTTGGTACTGCAACCAAGGATCGCCCATAAGCGTCAGCCTAGCGGCACGAAAAGTCAATCCTTACCGCATAAGATGGTCTCCTCCCGACACCGGGAGGAGCATCCATATAAGCATATTCATAAATAAGAAACAGATATTTCGATTATGAGCAAACTCATCATTCAGGGTCAGTCACTCCCCAACATGCCTTGGGAAGAGCGTCCCGCTGATTGCAAAAACGTCATGTGGCGTTACTCGCAAAACCCTATCATCCCTCGCGACTTGCTCCCAACGAGCAACAGTATATTCAATTCGGCAGTGGTTCCGTTCAAGGATGGCTTCGCAGGCGTGTTCCGTTGCGATGACACCAACCGCCGTATGGTGCTCCACGTAGGCTTCTCTAAGGACGCCATCCACTGGGACATCAACGAAGAACCACTGCGCTTTGAGTGTGACAACGAAGAGATTGGCAAGTGGGTGTACGGCTACGATCCCCGTGTGACCTTCATCGAGGATCGCTACTACGTCACATGGTGTAACGGTTACTATGGTCCCACGATCGGCGTAGCCTGGACCAAGGACTTTAAGACCTTCCATCAGCTTGAGAACGCGTTCCTTCCATACAACCGTAACGGCGTACTCTTCCCTAAGAAGATCAACGGCAACTTTGCCATGTTGTCTCGTCCGTCAGACACTGGACACACCGCCTTTGGCGATATCTTCCTCAGCGAGAGTCCCGACTTGGTATATTGGGGTCGTCATAGACACGTGATGAGTCCGGCTGCATTCGAAGATAGCGCTTGGCAATGTATGAAGATAGGTGCTGGCCCCATCCCTATCGAGACCAGCGAGGGTTGGTTGCTGTTCTACCACGGTGTGCTTCACAGCTGCAACGGCTATGTTTATAGCTTCGGTTCAGCGCTCCTCGACCTAGAGCAACCATGGAAACCAATCTATCGTAGCGGTCCTTACCTCATCTCGCCACAGAAGCCTTACGAGTGCATGGGCGACGTTCCCAACGTTTGTTTCCCCTGTGCTGAGCTCCATGACCCCGACACTGGCCGCGTAGCAATCTATTACGGATGTGCCGATACGGTAACTGGATTGGCCTTCGGATACATTCCCGAGATAGTGGAATGGACCAAACGCACAAGCATTATCTAAACCTTTATATTCACAAAGCATAAGGGAAGGCATGCCCACAACGAGCTACCTTCCCTTATTCACTAAACAATCGTATCAATGAAAAAACTCATCATGAGCATCGCTGTGGCTCTGTCAGCACTGACTATGCACGCAGGAAATGCCGATTTCAGTTTGGTGGTTCCCTTGCCACAGACCATCCAAGCACAGAAAGGTGCAGGTTTCACCCTCAATGCCTCTACCGTGGTAGATGTTCAGAGCGACGACGCCACCTTGCAACGCGACGGACAGTTTCTCATCGACTATGTAAAGGAAGCTTCTGGCATCCAGCTCACCACCGGAAAAGCCAAGAAGAACGTCATCATCCTTAAGCTCAACCAGAAGCTTAGCGGCGAGGAAGCTTACCAGCTCACCGTGAGCGAGAAGAGCATCGTCCTCGAAGCAAAGACCAGCAAAGGCATCTTCTACGGCATTCAGACGCTCCGCAAGTCATTGTCTTTCACCCAAGAGGAGAGCATCACCTTCCCCGCTGTGAAGATCAACGACCAACCTCGTTTCGGCTATCGTGGCATGCACCTCGACTGCGCACGCCATTTCTTCCCCATCGAGTTTGTCAAGCGATACATTGACATCATGGCTTTGCACAACATGAACACCTTCCACTGGCACCTAACCGATGATCAGGGATGGCGTGTGGAAATCAAGAAGTATCCCAAACTGGCTCAGCTGGGTTCAGAACGTCCACAGACAGTGATCGGCCACAACGCCGGCATCTTCGACGGCATTCCTTATGGTGGTTATTACACCCAGGATCAGCTGCGCGACTTGGTGAAATATGCAGCCGAACGCAACATCACCGTCATCCCAGAAATTGACCTTCCCGGTCACATGCTAGGCGCATTGAAGGCTTATCCCGAACTTGGTTGTACCGGAGGTCCCTACGAAGTGGCTACCGAATGGGGTGTCTTCGACGACATTCTCTGCGCTGGTAAGGAGAATACGTACACGTTTGTCAATAACGTACTGGACGAAGTGCTCGACATCTTCCCAAGCCAGTACATCCATATCGGCGGTGACGAAGCGCCACGCAAGCGCTGGAAGAGTTGTCCATTGTGCCAAAAGAAGATCAAAGACCTCGGTTTGCAACCCAAGGGCAACTTCCCTGTAGAGGCGCAACTGCAAAACTACTTCATGTCACAGGTCACCAAGCATCTCGCAGCAAAGGGACGCAAGGTCATCGGATGGGATGAGATCCTCGAAGGTGATATCGAACCCGGTACCACAGTGATGAGCTGGCGTGGCTTGGCAGGCGGTAAGGCTGCTGCAGAGCAAGGCCTTGACGCTATCATGACGCCCGTCGACTATTGTTACTTCGACTATTATCAGACCCCAGAGATGCCCCGCGACATCATGCTCTTCAATGGTTACATCCCCGTGGAGAAGCTTTACAGCTACGATCCCGTGCCTGCTGACGCTAGCGAAGCCATGAAGAAGCACATCTTGGGTGCACAAGCCAATCTCTGGAGCGAATATGTCATCGGTCATGAGCTAGCCGAATACCAGGTATTACCGCGTATGGCAGCCCTCTCGGAGGTAGACTGGATGGACTTCAGCAAGAAGGATTTCGGTCAATTTAAGGTTCGTGAGACCCACATGGCAAAGATTTATGACCATTATGGTTGGAAATACTGCAAGCAGATGTGGAAAGATAAGTAAGCCCGATGTCCTATGACGCTAGTCATAAGGGAAAGAATAAGTCCGCCAAAGGATCTCAACGAAGGTCTTTTGGCGGACTTTTTTATGTGCCATCCTACACGATTTGCACATACGGAAGGCACGTCTTGACACGTCGAAGCGTATCAGAGCATGCGTGAAAGATTATAGGAAACGACCCACTATGGATAATTTCAGCACAGGATACACCGTCCAGTTGTCAACAAACTTGGACAAATCATCATCTGCGCCATTCTCTTGGAGCGCCTTGGTGAGGTCGATCTGCTGATCATCTTGATACACTTTGAGGTGTCCCATAAACTGGCAACCAGCCTCAACGCGGAATCCGAGGCAGCTCTTAGGTATCTGTCTACCGAAGCCCAAGCCTAGGTAAGGACGGAATCCGTTGCATCGCACATCGCCGCTGATATTGGCTTCGTCATCAAAACGAACCTGATAGTCGCCCAGTTGGGCACTGATGGCATCTAAGATCAGCTCCTTCTGTTGTGGATACTGCTCCAAATAGCCCTTCAGATCGTCACTATGACCCTTGATCTTAGCTATCTTGTTACCGCCAAAGTAGAATCCCGCAGCTACAAAGAAGCTACTGTTCCCGCCGAAGGGATAGACGTTGGCTTTGAAGTGATACTGTACGCGATTAAAGTTGCCCTCTACTCTCACCGTCGTATTGGGCAACGTGATAGACTGTCCCTCTACGGTGATAGGATTGCTGACCTTCACATCCAGGTCGCCTTTAATCTTGAAGGCAGGCATAAAGTCGGCACCGAGCTCCACATCGAGATAGTTGGTCACAGGAGCGGCAAGTCCAACGCTGACTCCTTCAGTACCGAAGCCAACGTTCATGGACGCATGATTGAACACGCCACGACTGAATTGGTTCTCACTCTGTGCACTCACGCCACTGCTCATCATCCCGAAGAGCATAGCAAGAAGAACAAGTTTTTTCATAAGCGTAGTTGTTTTGTAGTGAATAAATGAATATAAGTAGATTCCGATTCTTTATTCCTTGATACGTATACAAGCGTTAGCTATCATCGCCGTGAGGCCTCCCGTGGTGATTCCGCTAGAGAAGATACTCTTCACAACAGGCGGCATCTGTGAGAGAATGTCGGGTACCAGCTCTACACTCATGCCCATAGCAAAACTGATAGCCAGCACCAATACCGCTCTGCGGTCGATCTTTGTGGAGGCGATGATGCGCATGCCAGCAGCCGCCACCATACCAAACATCAGTAGCGTAGCGCCACCCAGCACACAGTCGGGGATGAGCGAGAACACCTCTCCCACTACGGGGAACAGGCTTAACAGCACCAGTGCCACTGCGATGAAATAGCCCACATATCGGCTTGCCACACCCGTGAGCTGAATCATACCATTGTTTTGGGCAAAGATAGAGTTGGGAAAACTATTGAACACGGCTGCCAACATCGAGTTGAACCCATCTGCCAAGATGCCACCCTGTGCGCGTTTGAGGAACACGGGGCCCTCGACAGGTTCGTCAGAGATAAGCGAGTTGGCGGTGATATCGCCAAAAGCCTCCACCGCCGTCACCAGATAGATCAGGCCTAGGCTTACGATGACACCCACGTCAAAGCGCATCCCATACTTCAGAGGTATGGGGATATTCAGGCGGTGAGCACTATTGATGCTTGAGAAATCCATCATCCCCAAGCCATAAGCCACCACTGAGCCTATCAGCAGACCCAGCACCACCGCTCCCATGCGCAGATACCGATTCTGAGAACGATTGAAGAAGACGATCAGTACCAGCACCATCAATGCCAATCCGAGATTCTGCAGCGACCCAAACGTACCTGCGTCTATCGCCTTCTGGCCACCTCCGCACGACACGATGCCTGCCTTGATCAGGCACAATCCTATCAGCGTCACCACCGTACCAGCCACCAGCGGCGTGATCACCTTACGAGCATATGGCAACATTCGGCTCACCACCATCTCGACAACCGATGCCACGAAGCAGCCACCGAAGATATAACTCAGTGCGAGCGACACATCCATCTTGCCATTGACCATTCCCAGCATACCCGCACTGATGATAGGACTGATGAAGGAGAATGATGTGCCTTGGATGCAGAGCAATCCTGTACCGATAGGACCGATGCGACGACTCTGGATATAGGTTGACACACCCGACATAAAGAGCGACATCGACACTAGATAACCCGTGGTAGGAACGTCAAACTTCAGTGCCGAACTGATGATAAGAGCCGGCGTGATGATAGCCACAAAGATAGCGAGGAGATGTTGCAAAGCCGCAAACGCAGCTTCACGAAAGGGCGGACGGTCATTAAGGCCATAGAGAAGGAGCTTCGGTTCAGCCATAGAGGTTACTTCTTCAGTTTGATTTCACAGTTGTCTAGTGACTCAATGATAGCCACACTCTCACACCGCACACCTTCTTTCTCGATGCGCTCGCGTCCATGCTGAAACGCTTTCTCGATGATAAAGCCCATTCCTACGAGCTCAGCCCCCGCCTTGCGACATAGATCTATGATACCTAGGGCAGCATTGCCATAGGCTAGGAAGTCGTCCACGAAGAGCACTTTGTCGTCCGGAGTGAGGTATTCCTTGGATATCACCACGGTATATTCGCGCTGTTTGGTAAACGAGAAAACCGTCGTCGAGAGCATATCGCCCATCGTCGACGGTTTTTTCTTCTTTGCAAACACCACAGGGAGGTCGAGCAAAAAGCCCATCATGATAGCAGGCGCGATGCCGCTGGCCTCGATGGTGATAATCTTATTGATTTCGGTTGATGCATAACGACGGATCAGCTCCACGGCGATACGTTTCATCAGGTTAGGATCCATCTGATGATTGATAAACTTGTCTACCTTAAGGATGCCTCCAGGAAAGCATTTCCCGTCTTTGAGAATACGTTCTTCTAATGCGTTCATCGGTCTATAATGTTAATTTTTACAAAAGTACAAAAATCTATCTAAACCGACGAACGTTCGCCTTGAAAACCGTTCTACTTTCTTTCTTCATGCGCATCGAGCCACTGGCTGAGCACCTCGCAGTACTCATCGTGCTGCTCCACGAACGACATGTGGCGTGTACCATCAAAGAGATGCCACGTGGCGTTGGGTATGCGGTCATACATGGTCTTTGCTACGAGTGGTGTGCACATATCGTTAGTGCCACTCGTAATGAGACAAGGGCAATGGATCTCGCCCAGGCGTGCGGTGTAGTCGAAGTCTTTCAGATTGCCCAGTGGCGTATATTCGTTGGGACCCCAAGCCACGAGATAAGCCTCCGTACCTGCTTGCTTCTCACGGCGGAGACATTCCGGACTATCCATATTGACCTCAGGTGCGCAGTGTTGTTCCATGAAGTGGTCATTGGCGCTGAGGTAGTCGGGCTGGGTATAGTCGCCCGTGGCTTCAGCGCGAGCGATGGCAGCCTGATCCTTACTGCTCATGAAACCGATCATACGGTGCTGCTCACGTCCCCATAGCTGGCTGCTAGATAGCGTGCTAGCAAGGATAGCCGACGCCACGCCCTGGGGTTGATGGTCGATAAGATAACCGATGAGCATCATGCCGCCCCACGACTGTCCCAAGATATGCACACGGTCTAGGTGCAGATGCTCACGCAGCGCAATGAGTTCGTCGGTCCATACGTCTAGCGTGAACAGCTCGGGATGACCCGAGACAAACGACTTGCCACACCCTATCTGGTCATAACTGATCACCTGCCTGCCGGTTTGAGCCAAGCAGTCGAGCACCTCAAAATAGTTGTGCGTGCTCCCTGGTCCGCCATGCAAGAGAAGCAAAGGTGCTTTATCGGTCGCTTCGCCCACAACGCGGTAATAGGTCTGAAAGCCCTTGAAGGGCATATAGCCTTCTGTTATCTTCATAGCTGATGATTATTTCTCTATTTCTTTACTGATCATTCCCTTATAGGTGTTCACCTTTAGGGTGATGCTGTCACCCAAAGCAATATGGTCAAGCGGCACACTGACATAGACCTTGGATGTGTAATACTCTGGTTGATTGTTCTGCTTGTGGAACAATGTGAGCCAGTGATGGGCTTTACCGCTAGCGAGCTGGGTCACCGAGTCACACACCACAGCCACCTGCTGCAGTTGTTTCTCGCCTTCGGTAGCGCCCGTCTTGATCTTGAGCGCCATATTGAGGTAGCGCTTGTTCTTACCCACCCATACGCTTTCTAGGTCTAGGGGGTCTGTGGCTATTGTCACATCGGTATCCTGACTGACGATGGGTGTCATGGTGACGCGACGCAGGGAGATGACGCTAGTGGCGCCATCGGTCACCTGTCGGTGATAGAGCAAGGCTCGATAGGTGGTGTCAGCCACCGTTGCCCAGTCAGCAGCATAGGAAGGACGTAGGGTCAGCGTGGTGCCATCATCGGTCGTAGCGGTAGTAAAGAGCGCATCGCTATTGGTCGTAGCATCTACAAGCTCGGTGGTGAGATAGGACAACGAGGTATCGCCACTCTCATAAGAATCGTATTGACACGCCGCGAGAAGCATCGTTGCGGCAAGAAAGAGGTATGGTGTCTTCATATTGCTGACTTTACAATGTGCCATGCAAAGTTAATGGTTATTTTCGGTTTTCGGTCGGTTTAGGCGCAAATAATAGACCTTTCATAGGCTGAAAGGGGCTTTAATACCAACCCAAAGGATTCCTTTCACTAGCCAGAAGCAATGCCTAGGGATGGAAAAATAAATTGTTTTTTGGAGAAAATTAAATTGATTTCTGATGAAAAACAAATTAATCTTCTATCCGATAGGACTTCTTTCGGAAGATGAGACGGCCGAGATGGATAGATGGAAGGATAGTTATTAATTACCAAATAATGCGCGAATCGGATTAAATAGTATCTAAACGGGGGTATTTCCGTATTTTTTAAGTACCTTTGCAGATAGAATAACTATAAACACTACCAATGAAGAAAGTTCTATTAACAACCTTGTTAGGGCTTGCCATGCTTCATTCTGTCAGAGCAGCAAAGCCCGGCCCAGTGGATTATGTCAATCCGCTCGTTGGAACAGAGTCTAATTACACTTTATCTACCGGTAACACCTACCCTGCCATTGCCATGCCATGGGGTATGAATTTCTGGGTTCCTCAGACTGGTAAGATGGGTGACGGATGGCAATATTCGTACACGGCTGAGAAGATCAAGGGCTTCAAGCAGACCCACCAACCATCGCCTTGGATCAACGACTATGGTCAGTTTTCGATCATGGCAACCACCGGCACACCCGAGTTTGACGAGAACAAGCGTGCCAGTTGGTTCTCACACAAGGCTGAGACGGCTACCCCTTATTATTACAAGGTGTACCTGGCCGACTATGATGTGGTGACCGAGATTGCCCCTACTGAGCGTGCTGCAATCTTCAGTTTCACTTTCCCTGAGACCGATCAAGCCAACATCCTTGTGGATGCCTTCGATCGTGGATCATCCATCACGGTCATTCCGGGCCAGAACAAGATTGTGGGTTACACCACACGCAATAGCGGCGGCGTGCCCGACAACTTTAAGAACTACTTCGTCCTTGAGTTTGACCATCCCTTCACGGTATCTACCGCAGGCGAGGTGGACAAGGACTACCACTTCACAGCAGCCTCAACGAGCAGCGTCACCTGCGATCATGCGGGTGCCATCGTGCAGTTTAAGACTCGCCGCGGCGAGCGGGTGCATGTGCGTGTGGCTTCTTCATTCATCTCATCTGAGCAAGCCGAGCTCAACCTCAAGGAGCTAGGGACACGTTCACTGGACCAGGTGAAAGAGGCTGGACGCCAGCGCTGGAACGAGGTATTGAGCAAGATAGACGTGAGTGACGACAATGTGGATCACCTACGCACATTCTACAGCTGCTTATATCGCAGCCTGTTGTTCCCAAGAGCGTTCTATGAGATCAACGCCAAGGGTGAGACGGTGCATTACAGTCCTTACAACGGCGAGGTGAGACCCGGATATATGTTCACCGACACGGGTTTCTGGGATACCTTCCGCTGCTTGTTCCCACTGATCGACTTGGTTTATCCTTCTATGGGCGAGAAGATGCAAGCCGGCTTGGTATGCGCCTATGATGAGAGCGGATTCCTCCCCGAGTGGGCCAGCCCTGGTCACCGCGGATGTATGGTGGGCAACAACTCAGCTTCCATCGTAGCTGACGCCTACCTTAAGGGGCTTCGCGGGTATGATGCCGAGAAGCTTTGGAAGGCCGTGGTGCATGGTGCCAATGCAGTGCACCCAACGGTCAACTCTACCGGACGTGAGGGATACCAGTACTACAACAAGTTGGGATATGTGCCTTACGATGTGAAGATCAATGAGAACGTGGCTCGCACGCTGGAGTATGCCTATGACGACTGGTGCATATACCAGTTTGGCAAGGCGCTAGGAAAGAGCGAGAAGGAGCTCAAGCCCTTCAAGCAGCGTGCTATGAACTACCGCAACGTCTTTGACCCTGAGACCAAGATGATGCGCGGTCGCCTAGAGAACGGCAAGTTCCAGAGTCCCTTCAGCCCTTACAAGTGGGGTGATGCGTTCACCGAGGGCAACAGCTGGCACTGGACATGGTGCGTGTTCCATGACCCACAAGGACTGATTGACCTCATGGGCGGCAAAGAGGCTTTCAACCTGAAGATGGACAGCGTGTTCACCGTACCACCTATCTTCGATGAGAGCTACTACGGACAAGTGATCCACGAGATACGCGAGATGCAGATCATGAACATGGGCAACTATGCTCATGGCAACCAACCCATCCAGCATATGCTCTACCTTTATGGTTACAGCGGACAGCCTTGGAAGTCACAATACTGGATACGTGAGGTGATGGACAAGCTCTACACACCGGCACCCGACGGCTACTGCGGTGATGAGGATAACGGTCAGACATCGGCATGGTATGTCTTCTCAGCAATGGGATTCTACCCCGTATGCCCTGGTAGCAACCAGTATGTGCTGGGTACGCCCTACTTTAACAAGATCAACGTGCATCTAGAGAACGGCAAGACGCTCTCTATCACTGCCAACTCACACGATACGTATGTCCAGAGCCTTAAGCTCAACGGCACTGAATATAGTCACAACTATCTCAATCACGAAGACCTCGTCAACGGAGCAAGCCTACAATTCACCATGGGCGCACAGCCTAACAAGCAGCGTGGCACTGCCGCTGATGACGTACCTTACTCATTCTCTAACACCAAACGCAAATGAACAAGACATCCCTCACCGCCCTCGCACTGCTCTTCGGTGCGGGCGTGGCGCTAGCTCAGAACACGGCGCCCGCTCCGGTGGCACCACTGCCCACGGAGAACCAGGTCCACTGGCAACAGATGGAGACCTATGCTTTCATCCACTTCGGTCCTAACACCTTCGGTGATCGTGAATGGGGCTATGGCGACGCACCGCTCAACTCGTTCAATCCCTCTCGTCTTGACTGCGAACAGTGGGTCAAGACCATTAAGGAAGCGGGTATGAAAGGGGTGATTCTCACAGCTAAGCATCACGACGGCTTCTGTCTGTGGCCCACAAAATATACCGACTACTCGGTGCGCAACACGCCTTACAAGGATGGTAAGGGAGATATCGTAGGCGAACTGGCTGCTGCCTGTAAGAAGCACGGGCTCAAGCTGGGGCTATATCTCTCACCCTGGGACCGACATCAAGCCTTTTACGGCACGTCATTGTATGTAGAATACTTCTACGCTCAGCTGCGCGAGTTGCTCACACAGTATGGCGACCTGTTCGAGATATGGTTTGACGGAGCCAACGGCGGCGACGGATGGTATGGCGGAGCTAAGGAAACGCGACAGATCGACCGCCGTACCTACTACGACTTCCCACGCGCTTGGAAGATGGTACATGACCTACAGCCTAAGGCGGTAATCTTCTCGGATGGCGGCCCTGGCTGCCGCTGGGTGGGCAACGAGAGAGGTTTTGCCTTTGCTACCAACTGGTCGTTCCTGCGTTTCAACGATGTGTATCCCGGATATGACAAGTACTGGGAGCTGCAACAAGGTCACGCCGATGGCGACACGTGGGTTCCGGCAGAGTGTGACGTCAGCATCCGCCCGGGATGGTTCTACCATGAGAAGGAAGATGGAAAGGTAAAGACCGTCGATCAACTAGTGGATCTCTACTATCGCAGCGTGGGGCACAACGGCACACAGCTGATCAACTTCCCCGTAAACAAGGAGGGCCGAATCCATCCTATCGACTCCACCAATGCCGTGAAGGCTTATCAGCAGATCAAAGCCGAACTGAAGGACAATCTGCTCAAGCGTGCGCGCATCAAGGCTAGCGATGTCAGAGGAAAGGATTATGACGTGTCGGCGCTGACGGATGACAACTTTGACACCTACTGGGCTACGCATGACGGCGTGACGCAAGCCACACTGACCATCACGTTCAACAAGACGACCAAGGTGAACCGCCTGAAGCTGCAAGAGTTTATCCCTCTAGGGCAACGCGTAGAACACTTCACCGTGGAATATCTCGATGGAAAGAACTGGATGCCGGTCAACGCGCATGAGGAGACTACGACCGTGGGCTATCGCCGACTGCTGCGCATCAACACCATCAGCACAAAGCAGATGCGCATCCGATTTGACAAAGCCAGAGGTCCGCTCTGCATCAACGAACTAGGCGTTTACTATGCTGCCAACGCCAAAGAGCCTCAGCAGGAGAAAGCCGCAGAGATAAAGGGACTGGATTACAGCGTAGCGAGCAACACTACTGATGCGGTGACGCTGGATCTAGGCAAGGCGCAGACGGTGAGCGCATGCTTCTATCAACCTGACCAGACGGCGGCGCATGAGGGTATGATATCCAACTATGAGCTATATCTAGGCATGAGCACCGACAAGATGGAGAAGGTGGCGGAAGGCGAATTCTCTAATATCCGTAACAACCCGATGATGCAAGAAGTCTACTTCACGCCCACCACGGCACGTTATGTCACTCTGCGTGCCACCCGTATGGTTAAGAGCGGTGAAGCAATCAAATACGAAAAACTCGTAATCAAATAATCTAGACTATGAAGAAGATACTGATCATGGCGATGGCAGTGGCTCTCGCCATAGGACAAGGTAATGCGAAGAAGAAGGAAGTGCTACCCTATCAGAACGCTTCCTTGCCCATAGAGCAACGTGTGAGCGACTTGCTCTCACGCATGACGTGGGAAGAGAAGGTGGGCCAACTGCGTTGTACGCTGGCTTGGAACTACTATGACATCGTGGGAAAGAACGTGGTTCCGTCTGCCTCTTTCAAGAAAGATATAGCCGAAGGCAACATCGGTATGCTCTGGGCGACCTATCGTGCCGACCCTTGGACACAGAAGAGCCTAGACAACGGACTCAATCCTGAACTGGCTGCGAAGTGTGGCAACGCGCTGCAGAAGTATGTCTTGGAGAACACCCGCCTGGGTATCCCCTTGTTCCTGGCCGAGGAAGCACCTCACGGACACATGGCTATAGGTACCACGGTGTTCCCCACCGGACTGGGTATGGCTGCCACATGGGATCCCGCAATCATAGAACAGGCTGGACAGGTGATAGGTAAGGAGGTGCGTCTGCAAGGCGGACACATCAGCTACGGACCGGTGATGGACCTCAGTAGGGATCCACGATGGAGCCGTGTGGAAGAGAGTATGGGTGAAGATCCCGTGTTGACGGCTGCCATCGGTGTGGCTATGGTACGCGGACTGGGCGGTGGCGATCTGTCAAAGCCTTATAGCACCATTGCTACGCTGAAGCATTTCATCGGCTATGGCACCACGGAAGGCGGACAGAATGGCAATCCTACGTTCCTCGGGGTGCGTGAGATACATGAAAACTTCCTCTATCCGTTCAAGAAAGCAATAGACGCTGGGGCGTTGTCAGTGATGACTTCGTACAACTCGCTAGATGGTATCCCAAGCACAATGAACGACTATTATCTCAAGGATGTGCTTCGCCAGGACTGGGGCTTCAATGGTTTCGTGGTGTCAGACCTTTATAGCATCGATGGCATCTGGGAGACCCATCACGTGGCTGCCACTCGTCAGGAAGCGGGAGCATTGTCGCTTCAGGCGGGCGTGGACGCTGACCTAGGTGGCAAGGCGTATGCGCCATTGGTGGATGCGCTCAACAAGCACATGGTGACAGGAGCACAGATCGATTCAGCTTGCGCTCGCATTCTACGCATGAAGTTTGAGATGGGACTCTTTGAGCATCCTTATGTTGATCCAAAGGCTGCCGCCAAAGAGGTTCGCACCGAGGCTTCGGTAGAGGTGGCGCACCGCATGGCGCAGGAGCTGGTGACGCTTCTGGAGAACAAGAACAATGTGTTGCCGCTTTCTAAAAGCGCTCGCGTGGCGGTGATTGGTCCTAACGCTGACAATCGCTACAATCTCCTAGGCGACTATACCGCACCACAAGAGGATAGCAACGTGAAGACTATCCTAGATGGTATACGCACCAAGGTGCCCGCAGAGAATATCGAGTATGTCAAGGGATGTGCGGTGCGTGACACCACAAACACGGAGATAGATAAGGCTGTGGAGGCTGCTCGCCGCGCCGATGTGGTGGTGGTAGCAGTAGGCGGCAGCAGCGCTCGCGACTTTAAGACATCATATAAGGAGACGGGAGCTGCGGTAAGCGATTCGAAGAGCTTGGCCGACATGGACTGTGGTGAGGGTTTTGACCGCGCTACACTGGGATTGCTGGGCAAGCAGGACGAGCTACTAAGTGCCTTGAAAGCCACTGGCAAACCATTGGTGGTGGTATATATCGAGGGCAGACCGCTGATTAAGACTTGGGCGGCTGAACATGCTGATGCGCTCCTGACGGCATATTATCCTGGACAACAGGGTGGACAAGCCATCGCCGATGTGCTCTTTGGCGACTATAACCCTGCTGGACGTCTGCCGGTGAGTGTGGCTGCCAACATCGGACAGCTTCCTGTCTACTACAACAAGAAAGCACCTGTGCTGCACAACTATGTAGAGATGAGTGCCAAACCGCTTTATGCGTTCGGTTATGGTCTGAGTTACACCACCTTCAGCTATGCCAATCTCAATCTGAAAAAGGTGGGTGAGAACACGTACGAGGTGGCGTTTGACGTAACCAATACGGGTAGTAGGGATGGCGAAGAGGTAGCGCAGCTCTATCTGCACGATGAGGTGGCTAGCACCTCGCAACCTCTTGAGCAGCTCAAACACTTTGAACGCGTGATGATCAAGAAGGGCGAAACACATCATTTCACCTTTACGCTCACACCTGAAGACCTCAGCATCATCGACCGCAACATGAAACGTGTGGTGGAGAAAGGCGACTTTAAGGTGATGGTGGGTTCGGCTTCGAATGACATCAAGTTACAAACGACGCTCACACTGTAAGATATTCGGCAGAGACTGAAGACCTCATAACACGCAAAAATCCCGAAAAGCCAAATGGTTTTTCGGGATTTTTGCTATATATCGATTCTCCTATTATGGAGGAGAACATTGCTCTTGGAGCTTTGAAGATGTGGCGGAGATTACTCTAAGTCTAGGTGTTGCACATTGATACCCTCGGGAAGGAAGATGCGAGCGTTCTCTCTGAACTTGTCAGCGTTCTCCGTGGTGTAATAAGTCACGGTACCTTGACGCGTACAGGAAGCCTCCATCTCGGGATGGCGCTGCAGATAGTCGGCTAGGCTCGTGGCGACATACTCGCCTTGTGCCATCACGCGCACACCTCGGGGGACGTGCTTGGTGATCATCGGCAAGAGGATGGGGTAATGTGTGCAACCTAGGATGAGGGTATCAATCTGTGGGTCTAGGCGCATGATATGATTGATGCGTTTGCCTACAAAATAGTCGGCTCCAGGGCTATCTGCCTCGTTGTTCTCAATGATTGGTACCCAAAGAGGACATGCCACGCCTGTGACGTGGATATCGGGCCAAAGTTTCTGTATCTCCATGGTGTAGCTCTCGCTACGCACAGTGCCTTCAGTGGCAAGCAGACCTACATGGCGCGTCTGGGTGATGGTGCCAATAACTTCGGCTGTTGGACGTATCACACCTAGCACACGGCGATGGGAATCGATGGCAGGAAGGTCGTTCTGCTGAATGGTGCGCAGCGCTTTGGCCGAAGCGGTATTACATCCTAAGATGACAAGATGGCAACCGAGATCGAAGAGCTTGAGCACGGCTTGACGCGTAAACTGATAGACCACGTCAAAGGAACGTGAGCCATAAGGGGCTCGCGCATTGTCGCCTAGGTAGATATAATCGTACTGAGGCAATCGTTGGCGTATGCCGTGAAGGATAGTCAAGCCTCCATAACCCGAATCGAAGACACCTATCGGCCCGGGAGTATCCTTAAATGACATCATAGCTATAAGGAATTAGGTTTGCGATGCGAGGGCTAATCACTTGCGCAACGCTTCCTTGAGCGCCTCGGTGATGTTGTCGCCTTGCTGTGCATCGACGTATGGCAAAGCGTGATTGTCGGCATTGAGCACAAAGGCATAGCCCATCTCACGTGCCATCTCACGCACGGCTTGCTCCAGCTTTTGGTGCACTGGGGCATAGACTTTCTTTTCAGCTTCAGCCAACAAACGGTCGCTCTCTGCCTTGAAAGCCACGTTGCGATCCATCAGATCTTGTAGCTCTGACTGGCGTTTGCGGAGAATGGAGGGTTGAAGGGTGCGCTGATCCTCAAGAAACTGCTCATACTTGGCACTGAAATCGTCAGTGCTTCGCTTGGCTTCTTCCTGATATTTGGCTTTCAGATCGTCTACCTGGCGCTGTGCAGTGGTGTATTCGGGCATCGAACGGAACACTTCGTCATAACTGAAGTAGGCGAAACGTATGCTCTGAGCACTCATCATCAGCGGCATAAAAGCACATAGCAGGATAAATAAAACCTTTCTCATGGCAATAAAACTAAAAAAAGGGCGGGCCACAGTAAGCCCGCCCACGTTATCAATTAATGGTTTTCGAAGTCGATATTACTTCGTCTTGTTAAGCTGAGCCTTAACCTGTGCAGTGATATCAACGCTGAGTTTGTCGTTGATATACAAAGGCTGACCAGCTGCTTGCTCCATGATGTAAACATAACCGCCTGCCTTAGCTACTGCCTCGATGGCGTTGCGAACCTTCTCAAGCACTGGGCCGAGTTGCTTCTGCTGCTCCTCTTGGAATGCCTTCTGGTTGTCCTGAGCGGTCTGCTGAATCTTCTGATACATATCGTTCAGCTCTTTCTCAGTAGCTTCTTGCTTGGCTGCAGGCATTGTGCTCTTAGCTTTGTCATACTCTTCTGCCTTGGTCTGAAGCTCTTTCTGCATATCCTCAAGCTGCTTCTGATATTCCTGGCCTTTAGCTTCGAGCTGCTTCTGTACTGCTGTTGCCTCAGGAAGAGATTGCAAAAGGGCTTGTGAGTCAAGATGACCAAACTTCTGTGCAAACATTGTCATTGGTGCAAGGAGCATCAACATTACAAGTAATTTCTTCATTTTTCTAAGATTTTTTATTGATTTATTATTTCTTTTGTTGTTAGTAGTCGCTCTTACGAGGTTCATTGATTGCTATAACCAAGCTTCTGAAGCACCTCGTTGCTGATGTCAACCTTGGGTGATCCGTAGATGATACCGGCACTCTCGCTAGCACGATCGATCACTAAGCTATAGCCGCGCTGGTCAGAGATGTCCTTCACGGCGTTGTAGATCTCGTCCTGGATAGGCGTCATGAGCGACTGGCGCTTCTTGAAGAGTTCGCCTTCGGGCCCAAAGTACTTGCGCTTAAGGTCGGAAGCTTCCTTCTCTTTGTTCATGATCTCTTCCTGACGCTTCTTCTTTTGCTCCTGCGAAAGGAACACTACCTCGTTCTGATAGTTCTTATACATCGTACCAGCCTCGGTGTTCAGCGCTTCAACCTCGGCTTGCCACTTCTTGCTTACCTGGTTGAGCTGTTCGTTGGCACGCTCATATGCGGGTACGTTCTTGAGGATATATTCCATATCAACAAGAGCAAACTTCTGCGCATCGGCGTGGTTTGGCATCGCAAAGGCTATGCTGAGAAGGAGCAATGCCTTGAATATATGATTGCGAAACGTGTTCATATGTCGTCTTATATTTGAATCATTGATATCTGTTGGAGTGTATTATATGATTCCGTCAAGCCTTAGAACTCTTGTCCGAGGATGAAGTGGAACTGGCTTCCGCCCTTCTTATATCCGGTAGAGTCGAGCACTTTGTCGAAACCGTAAGCCCAGTCGATACCCATCAAGCCGACCATTGGCAGATAGATACGGACACCGACACCGGCTGAACGCTTCATATCGAATGGGTTGAAGTTCTTGGTTTCGGTCCAAGCATTACCGCCTTCGATGAATCCTAAGCCGTAGATGGTGGTGTTACCGAGCAAGAACGGATAGCGGAGCTCAAGCGTGAAGCGGTCATATGCGTAACCTTCCATACCATAAGGTGTGAGCGAGCCGTTGTCGTAACCACGCAAACCGATGGTCTCTTCGGCATATCCGGTAGAGTAACCGCTCATACCATCACCACCCATATAGTAGGTTTCGAAAGGTGATTTCTTATATTTATTATACGAACCGAGCAATCCTAGCTCCACACGCGTCATCAAGACGAAGCACTTCTGACCCGATGTGAGGGCGGTGTAGGTACGTGCCTTGAACTTCCATTTGTGGTATTCGATCCATGAGTACTTCTGTTCCATCTCCTTCTGATAGGTCGCTGAACGGCTGTTGCGGGCTAGATGCTCATAGTCTTTACCATCCCACTTACTCCAGGGCGGCGTCAACGTAAGGCTGGCGGTAAACTCTGAACCACGACGAGGGAAGAGTTGGTTATCCGTTGAAGTACGATTGATCGAGATGCTGAGGTTCAAGTTGTTAGCCGAACCATTGGTCATGAGGAAGTAACTCCAGTTTTTCAGCATGTAACGCTGGTAGTTCAACTGCAATGAAAGCGTGAAATAGTCGTCAGGCCAACGCAAGCGCTTACCCCAACCGAGGTTCACACCGAAGAGCTTGACGTACTTATCAGGATCATAATAGCTCTCGTAATTGTTGTAATTGTAGTTTCCGTAACCATACATATAATTGTAATAATTGGTTAGGTAACCACTGCTGTAGTAGTTGGATGATACGTCAGTCTGCTTACTGAAGTAGGCTCCGACACTGAACTGGATAGGTCTCTTACCACCAAACCAGTTTGTGGTGTAGCTCGTATTGTAACTTTGGTAGTACGAACCATTGGTTCGGGCAGCGATAGAGAGCACCTCTCCATCACCTACAGGCATGATTCCGTGGTGTTCTTTGTTCTTATTGAACAGGTTGGCCATAGAGAAGTTGTTGAGCTTCAAGCCCACAGAACCAATCACACCCGTCTGTCCCCAACCCAAGGAGAACTCCACTTGGTCATTGGATTTCTGTTTAAGATCCCAGTTAATGTCCACCGTTCCATTCTCATAGTTGGGTTTCACGTCTGGATTAACGGCTTCTGGATCAAAGTGTCCCATACTTGCAAGCTCACGTGCCGAACGTTGTAGGGCTTCTTTAGAGAAGAGATCACCCGGTTTGGTACGTAGCTCACGACGGATAACGTTCTCATACAAGCGGTCATTACCATTGATACGAACATGGCTGATGTGTGCCTGTGTACCCTCGGTGATACGCATCTCGAGGTCAATAGAGTCGCCTACGATGTTGACCTCAGTGGGTTCAAGGTTGTAGAACAGGTATCCGTTGTTCCAATAGGCGTTTCCTACGGCGTCGTCATCTTCTGAAAGACGTTTGTTCATGTACTTTTGGTTGTACACATCGCCCTTCTTCATATCGAGCAACGCTGACAGGTAGTCGGTGGAATAGACGGTATTGCCCACCCAGTTGATGTTGCGGATAAAGTATTTCTGGCCTTCATCCAGCTTCACATAGACGTTGACGTGCTTGTCATCGACGTTCCACACACTGTCTTTGAGGATGATTGCGTCACGATAACCATATTCGTTGTACTTCTCGATGAGCTTTTTCTTATCCTCTTTCCAGCGTTCAGGGGTATATTTCTTGGCTTTTAGGAAGGAGCTAAGTTTGCCTGCTTCATGCGTTTTGGCAAATGCGCCCTTCTTAAAGAGGCCACCTTTGATCTTAGAATCGGAGAGTTTCTCGTTGCCTTCGATGATAATCTGGCGCACTTTCATCTTCTCCTTCTTATCAACATCAACGTCAAGGATCACTTGATTCTTTCCCGTGACATCCTCGCGCTGCGTGATGGTGATCTCAGCGTTCTTATATCCTTTATCGTCAAAGTACTTCTTAGCGAGCAGTTTGGCACGATCGAGCATGTTAGGGGTAATCTGTCCACCCTTGAGCAAGCCCAACTTATTTTCCATATCGGTGCGTTCGCTCTTCTTCAGACCGATGTAGTTGATGGTAGAGACGCGTGGACGAGGCTTAAGATGTATGTGTAGGTAGATGTTATCGTTGACAATAGAGTCGGCAACGATAGATACGTCAGAGAAGAGGCCGTGCTTCCAGTATCGTTTCACGGCATCAGTGATAGCCGAACCAGGCACATCGATTTCCTGTCCGACGGTCAGTCCCGAGATACTAGTGAGCACATAGTCTTCGTATCCTTCTATACCTGACACGGCAATACCTCCAATGTGGTAAGTCATTGGAATGCCGGCATAGCTGATAACAGGGTTTACAACTTTCTCTTGGGCACTTGCAGGAAGTTCACATCCTAACACAATGGCCAACGAAAGCCATACCTTATTTATATTGTTCATCCTTTGGTGTTTTCGTTCTCTATTTGTTTCTCGGTCTTACCGTATCTTCTCTGTCTGTTCTGATAGCTAAGAATAGCTTGATGTAGGTGCTCTTCGGCGAAGTCGGGCCAGTATGTATCGCAGAAATAAAGCTCTGAATAAGCGATCTGCCATAGGAGATAGTTGCTTATGCGAAGCTCGCCTCCGGTGCGAATGAGCAGGTCTGGGTCGGGCATGAAGTGGGTATCAAGATGCCTACTAATCAGTTCCTCTGTTATTTCTTGGGGTTGCTGATGGTTGGCAATGGCTTCTTGATTCTCCTGAACGATGGTTTTCAGCGCGTGGGTGATTTCCCATCGGCTAGAATAGCTTAGCGCCACCACCATGGTCATCGCACTGTTGGCGGCTGTATGCTCCATCGTCTCTTGGAGCTTGGCCCTCACCTCTTGTGGCAAACGTCCGATATCACCTATCACTCTGAACCTTACGTTGTTCTTCATGAAGATTTCATCCTCCAGCGAAGAGAGCACAAGGCCCATCAATGCTTGCACTTCGGCAGCGGGGCGACCCCAGTTTTCGGTGGAGAAAGTGTAAAGCGTGAGATACTTCACGCCTAGACGTGTACACTCAGAGGTGATGCGTCGCACAGCCTCCACGCCGGCTTGGTGACCATAGGAGCGTGGTTTGCCTTGTTGTTCAGCCCATCGTCCGTTGCCATCCATAATGATGGCGATGTGCTGGGGGATACGTGTCATATCCAAGTTGTTATTCATCTTCGTTGTGACAGGTTCTACATTTTGCCATAAAACTGTAGGTCAGCGTGCACTGAAGGGTCGAGTAGCAGTCGGTGTTCTTAAACATTCCGGTGCTTTGGATGTCGTATGGGTCCTTCTGACCGTCGAGTTCGTCGCTCAGAGAGAAGTGCATCGCCCATTCCAGTCCTAGATTCACGCGCTTTCCCACCTTATATTTCAGTCCGATACCTAACGGCACATTGGCCGAGAACACGCTATTCTTCTCTGCGTTATCCGTCTTTACATAGGTAGCACCAATGCCGATGAGGATATACGGAGTAAGTCTTTGTGCGCCTCGGTAGTCGCGTCCTGTGCCATAGGGCCAGAAATTGTATTCGTAAGTGAGTCCGACGTCTACCAGCGTGTTGTTGAACGCATATGGATTGTCGTCAAACTTGGGATAGAAAGTCTGTACATCAGCCGATGATCCTTTCAGTTTGCCATAGCTGACGTTCATCTTCAGCGCCATGTAAACGTTGAGATTGTATCGCCCAACGAGCGATGCCATCGGTTGCAAATCCTTTGTCAGCGACCCATTAAAGTCGCCCAGGTATCCCATCAAGCCTGCTCCGCCTCCCACTTCCATCAAGTAGACGGGCTCGTCCTGTGCTTTTGCCGTGAACGAGGCCATCATCATGCAGAGGTAAAGCAGTAGTTTCTTCATTTGATATGTGTGTTATCAATATTCTTTATCCACGCTAGCGGTCATCGGAACGTACCGTAGCCTCTTAGCGTAGGGCTTCAGGCGACCGCTTTATTCGGTCACGTTGCGTTTGTTGCTAGCCCATCCCAACTTGTTGAGTCGACCGCGCCAAACCTTGCCCGTGCCTTTTTCGATCAGCCAAAGGTGGTTCTCGCTATCTGTTGCAGCCGCAAACACACCTTCTTGTGGGGCAAATGCGGTGGGGAGATAGAGATAGATGTTCTCCTTCCATGTGATTCCGAAGTCGTGACTGAACAAGCATGTGCTAGTGGTACCATCGCTCTGCATACCGAATGCGAGAACGCCGCCGTTGTAGCTCACCACCGACAAGCAGTCATAAGCGGGCAAAGGATAACGCTCTTCAGCACCCGAGTTGACAAAGCTCCAAGGGTATTGCACGCTATTATAGCCAAAGTCGACAATCTTTGTCCACGAGATAGCACGTGAGAGGGCTGCGTTCTTTGCCACGAGGAGCACCTGTTCCATATCGCTATTGGTACGAACAGGCTGACAAACGTAGCTGATGTCAGTCTGAGGCAAGTACTGCGAGTCACCAGAGAACAGGTCAGCTTGCCAAGACGCGCCATTGTCAGTCGAATAAAGAAGTTCGCCGTCAGTGCTAAGCGCATAGAGCTGCGTGCTAGTAGCGCCTACAAGCTGCTTGAGCTGGGCATTCGTTGTCACCTGCTCATAGTGCTTTCCATCTGCTGTACGAAGCACATTGCCATTTGTCAACAGGTAGATATAAGCCCCTTTGACCACTGCGCTCTTGTAAGCCTCGGCACTAAAAGCCTGATTGATATCAGCTGAGAGTGCCTCCCAATGGGTTGGATCATTGATTGCCGTAGCCGTCAAGGATGTCGTCTGACCATTGGTGCCTACCACATACACGCTATCTCCTTTCACGAGGGCTTTCATCTTGGTGTAGCCATTGAGCGTTCCATTGGTCTCATAGCTACTCCACACCAAGTCATTAGGTTTCTGTTTGTGCACATTAACCGTCACGGTGTAATCGCGCCAAGTGGTTCCGTTGAGGGACACCACGCGCAGCGTACGTGGTTGGCGAACGTCAATCGTATCGCCACTGCTACAATATGTCAGCGAATCGCTGGTCAAACTCTTCAGATAGACGTACGAAGAGTTTTTCGAGCCAGTGCTTAGCGCCACCTTGTCTAGGCGTGTTCCGTAAGGCAAAGAGTCGACATTGTATATCTGTGCGTTAGCTTGATCGATGTAGAAGTCGTAATCTGATGCTGAGAGCGTGGTGGTATAGGTACTATCCGCGCCGCTTGCTGTCACTGTATCTCTAACCCACGTCAGTGTGCCGAGGGAGAACGAGGTCAGTCCCGCATCATCATAGAAGGTATATCCATTGTCCGTATCGTCGTCGGTGCTGCCCAAACACGATGTAAGGAGCGTCACTACGGTCAGCAAAAGGAGCAATGGTGAAAACTTATGTGCCATTAACTACTGTTTAATCTGGTTTTTGCTTGCAAATTTAAGGAGAAATCTTCAGATATAATATGTTTTTCACGTTAATAATGTAAAATATCCCCCATACATCTATATTTTACGCATTAATCCCCAGTTTCGCGTTTTAAGGTATGCAAAATAGGCTTTCAAGCTTAGTCATAACTATACAGAAAGGCGACGCATCCTTATCGATGCGTCGCCAAAGGGTATTTGAAGGGGATGCTTAGGATAAGGTTTTACACCTTATTATATATATAAGCACCGCCTACGATTCAATTATTAGAGCTGAGGACCAGCAGCTACGAGAGCCTTACCAGCTTCGTTGCCTTCATACTTCTTGAAGTTCTTGATGAAGCGAGCAGCCAAGTCTTTAGCCTTCTCTTCCCACTCAGAAGCAGCAGCGTAAGTGTCGCGTGGGTCAAGGATGTCCTTGTTTACACCTTCGAGCTCTGTAGGAACAACGAAGTTGAAGTAAGGAACAGTCTTGGTAGGAGCTGCGTCGATAGAGTGGTTGAGGATAGCGTCGATGATACCACGAGTATCGCGGATAGAGATACGCTTGCCTGTACCGTTCCAACCAGTGTTTACGAGGTATGCCTTAGCACCGCTCTTCTCCATGTGCTTAACTAGTTCTTCAGCATACTTTGTTGGGTGGAGCTCCAAGAAAGCCTGACCGAAGCAAGCTGAGAAGGTAGGAGTAGGTTCAGTGATACCGCGCTCTGTACCAGCAAGCTTAGCTGTGAAACCAGAGAGGAAGTAGTACTTAGTCTGCTCAGCGTTAAGGATAGATACTGGAGGAAGCACACCGAAGGCGTCAGCGCTGAGGAAGATCACTTGCTTAGCAGCAGGACCCTGTGATTCAGGACGCTGGATATTCTTGATGTGATAGATAGGATAAGACACACGAGTGTTCTCAGTTACGCTCTTGTCAGCGAAGTCGATCTTACCGTTAGCGTCTACTGTTACGTTCTCGAGGAGAGCGTCGCGAGTGATAGCGCCGTAGATATCAGGTTCAGCTTCCTTGTCAAGGTTGATTACCTTAGCGTAGCAACCACCCTCGAAGTTGAACACACCCTGATCGTCCCAGCCGTGTTCGTCATCACCGATGAGCTTACGCTTAGGATCGGTAGAAAGAGTAGTCTTACCTGTACCTGACAAACCGAAGAAGATTGCGGTGTTCTCACCGTTCATATCGGTGTTAGCAGAGCAGTGCATAGCTGCGATGCCGCGGAGAGGCAAGTAGTAGTTCATCATTGAGAACATACCCTTCTTCATCTCACCACCATACCATGTGTTGATGATAACTTGTTCTTTAGATGTTACGTTGAATACTACTGCAGTCTCAGAGTTCAAACCGAGTTCTTTGTAGTTCTCCACCTTAGCCTTAGAAGCGTTGTAAACGATGAAGTCAGGCTCCTGTTCGAAGTCAGCTTCTGTCTTTGGACGAATGAACATATTGGTTACAAAGTGTGCCTGCCAAGCTACCTCTACGATGAAACGAACCTTCATACGTGTATCCTTGTGAGTACCGCAGAAACCGTCTACTACGTAAAGCTTCTTGTTAGAGAGCTCTTCCAAGGCAAGTTTCTTCACTGCCTTCCAAGCCTCTTGGCTAGCGCGGTGGTTGTCGTTGTGATATTCTTCGCTATCCCACCATACTGTATCGTGAGAAGTTTCATCGTCAACGATGAACTTATCTTTAGGCGAACGACCAGTGTAGATACCTGTCATTACGTTTACAGCGCCTAATTCGGTCTCCTGACCCTTTTCGAAGCCAGTCAAGCCTTCTTTAGTTTCCTCGTCGAACAATACCTCATAAGAAGGATTGTACAAAACTTCTGCAGTGCCGGTCTGAATACCGTAGCTTGCTAAAACTTGTTTGTCAAACTTTGCCATTTTAGTTTAAATGTATTTAGTTGATAATAATCACGATGTTAATGCATCTCTTGGGACTATCTCGCATCATGCTACAATATCCCCATTGTGCACGGCAAAGGTACGCTTTTAATAGCATTCAGCCAAAACTGCAAACTTAAAAAAGTATCAAACATGGTTTGTTCATGGTTAAAGAATTTAAAATCGCCCATCACTCATTGTGTTTTGCAATATCAAGTTTGCAATGAATTTGACAAAGCCAAATCTTTTTCACGCATGCTTTTCACCTTATTAATATAATATTCCGGTTCTTTCTTCATCATCTAACACCTTCCAACATACATTCACAATAGGTCTAATATTGTGTGTTTTGCCCACTTTTGATTATTCACATCTTCTTGTAGATAGCCTTAACAACGAAAAAATTAACCATCATCGGGCCTTTTGATACTAAGCCGCGCAACGTTTGACATATTATGTTACATTCTAAAACATATCCGAACTTTTTATGTTAAATACGTTAAATTATTTCTTGCTTAATATTCAAACACTTACTTTTGCAATGTAAACAAATAAGAAAGGAGATGCAATAGACAAAAAAAGAACGAACAAAAGGAGAAAACCTCTATTGTCAATAACAGTTCCGAAACTTACTAAAATTTTCGTGTTATGAGAAAAACATTATTATTCAGTGCAATATTTGGTCTTTGCTTAGCCGGTCTTTGCCTTTCTTCTTGCTCTCAAGAGGATGAAAACATTGCAGCAACTAACGTTCAAAAGGCATGCGCTCCGGCTAAGAAGCAAGTAGCAGCTGCATCTCCTACGTTGGCAGTAGACACGCTAATAGCTCAGATTGTTTCCGTTCCTGACCTCCAAGCACAGAAGGTAGTCATCAAGTGCGATAACACCACAGGCAACATGGACCTAGTTTTTTATCGTTCTGCCGATGACGAAGACCCGGATTTTTAATAACCATTGACTTATGAAAACAAAGATTTTACTTCTTCTTAGCGCATTGGTATCACTTGGCGCAAGTGTATACAATCTAGTCACAATACCCGCAGTGATTACTTGCGCATCTATTTTGTCCTTACTCTTTTGCACTCTTGGCGCTTACTTAGGCAAAACCAAATATGCTAAATATGACTTTTGGGCTTATCTAGTATCCTTCGTATTGCTCTTGCTTTGTGTTTATGATTTTTATTTTAAGCCCATTTAACCATAGGTAACCCATAAAATCAATAAAATCTAGAAATCGGATTGTATCTTTGCTAAGCCTTGATACAATCCGATTTTCATGTAATACCATTGATATAGAGTGGTCTCCTAGACGATGAGACCAATCTTACTAGCCACAGATATTAGTACTTTGTGTTCTGCGGATCAAAGTTGGTCCAACCCGCAGTCCAGTTATCACCCGCATTAAAGCAGCCGATGTAAGACACGCTTGAGAACCAGCTATCCATTCCGCTGAACGATGCTGCACTGAGCAGTGGGCTTCCCGTCTGAGGCATATAGTTGGCATCGAGCAAGAGAGAAGTCCAGCTATCAAGATATTTGTTGCCCTGTTGTGCCTTAAAGAAGGTGCTTGAGAACGAAGCTTGACTATTGTCAAGCACAGCCTTCTTGTTTTCGTCATATCCTGTTACCAAGACATCATCGTAGACCTTATTAGCATCCGTGCCCACAGCATCCATTCCGGCAAACCAAATATTCTGTAGCTTGAGCGTGCCAGCCTTTGCCTGATCCTGTGTGTTACCCTTTTCCTGATCAAGGATGAGACCGATAGGCCATCCGATAGCTAGAGAGTTGACACAGTTGAGACGTGAGCTACGACGAATCTGCATCGCTGCTTGGAACTTACCGAGGGCAGAGCCATTGTTAGGATAGACGCTGCCGGCGGTGATATAGTCGGTGGTGTTTTGGAACTGACTGTCGAGTTTAGGTCCTACGAAGGTGATGTTTGAGAACGTAGCGTTGGTGTAAGGATCTACAAGAGAACCATCAGCGCAGTTGTCACTCTCAAAGCCGTTGCTCTGCGACTTGTCTGCGATCTTCGAATCGCGTACCGCTAGACCAAACTGCACCTTACCTGAGAAGCCATTATCGGTATCGAAGTCATCGTCCCAGCCTTTATAAGCAATCAGATACTTACAGTTGACCGTGCCACCAAACCACTCAAAGGAGTCGTCGTTGCTATAGCTTACCTGCACATGGTCAATCTGTGTGCCGCTACCCACTGATCCGAGAGTCAAGCCATTGATCTCCTGATCGGGGCGGAAAGGATAACCGGCAAACTCGATACGCACATAGCTCAGCACACCTGAGTTGTCCGCATCGTCATTACCGCCGTGCTTGGTACGTGGACCACCTTCGATCTGCATCTCTTGTTGGTTGTTACGTGCCTTGCCGCAGAGGATCACGCCACCCCAATCGCCGGGTTTGCGTTCGCCCGCAGCCTGTTCGGAGGTGAAGACGATAGGTTGATCTGCCGTACCTTTGGCTATCAACTTACCACCACGTTCAGCGATGAGTGACGCCTGCGTGTCTTTGTCACCCTTGATCACGGTTCCCGGCTCAATGGTAAGTTCGGCGCCGTTAGCGATATACACCCAACCCTTGAGCAGGTAAGTACCTTTCTTCAAGGTCTGCTTGCCCGTAAACACAAATTGCTTATCTCCGTTGCCAATCTCCGCACCATTGGCATCTTCCTTTCCGTTGTTGAACAGGATGTGATCACAGGCTTTCAGTCCGCCATCAGTGGTCCATGTGTAAGTGGTAGTGCTTCCTTTGTCATCGGGTGTAGGCACTACAGGGTCATCATTGTTGCTGCAAGCGGCCAATGAGGCTGCAAGCGCGAGGATACCAAAGCATCCAGCGATTTGTTGTTTTTTCATCTTGTTATTGTGTTGATAAAACGTTGTCAGAATTGATAAGTGGCTGTAACGGAGATGTTGCGACCGGGTTTGTAGCGGCGAACGATCTCTTCCACCTTCTTGGTAGAGCCATCAGCGTAGGTCACATCAGCAAACTGCTTGTAGCTGACCGCCTGGTTGAGGATGTCACGCACAGCGCATTTCACCTCCCATCGTCCCCATTTCTTAGATGCGGTGAGGTCAAAGGCATCACGCGGCATCTCATAGCTGTCTGGCACGCGAGCGTTCTCGTCACTACCCGTGGTACCCTCGCTACGTCCCACACCGATGATGCGCTTACCTATGCGGTTGTAAAGCAGCGACACATCCAGTCCGCAGGTGGGATGCTTATAGAAGATGCCCGTGTTAATCAGATAAGGCGACTGTCCTTGCATGGGGCGATTGTGTTCGCGAGCACCCGCTTCAAAGCTCACTCGGCTCTTGATCAGCGCACCATTAAAGCTCCATGAGAAGTGGTTCAGACCGATGAACGACAAGTCCTTGCGTACGTCCACCTCAATGCCATAGGTATTGGCCCTATCCGCATTCTTATAACTATAGATCAGCTCAGTACCTCCCGCCACGGTGTAGGTCCACTCTATAGGCGAATCAAAATGCTTGTAGAACGCAGCCACTGAGATCTGTTCACCACGCGAAGGGTAGAATTCATAGCGGAGGTCAAGGTTGTCTATGTAGCAGTTGCGTAGCTCGGTGTTACCCTGTACGCTTGATGCCAGGTCAAAGTCGTAGTAGACTGACGATGACACCTCCCTAAACTCGGGTCTATTCACGCTACGTCCATAGCTCAGACGCAGCTGGTTGCGCTCATCAATCTTATAGGTGGTGTTGACCGAAGGAAACAAGTCGCCGTGTGTGTAATATCGACTTGAGGGGCTCACCTCATTATCTTTGGTATTGGAGATAAGCTCCATCCGATTGAATTCGTAGCGGACACCGGCATTGATATCTATCTTGCCAAAGGGGAACAAAGCCGATAGGTATGCCGCCCCAAGGGTGTTGTGTCCGCTGTAGTTGTTGCGCATCTGCACCTGTTCCAGCAGATAGAGCCGCGAAGCACCATAGTTGGCAGCATCGCTCAGCAGCGTAGGCAGGTCAGCATGGCGGAAGTCAGCCGGCATATCATTGTCAGCAGCGTTCCAGTTGTAGATAAACTCGCGCGTGGTATACTTGCGGGTGCGATACTCACCGTAAGCGCCCATCTTGAGATGAGGTTGCCATGAGCCGAAACTGAACGTGTGATCGTCGTTGATGTTAGCCGACATGATATGTTCGTCGAGTTGTGTCCATTCGCGCGAGATATCGTTTCCCGTGCTTAGGGCATAGATGCCACTTTCCAAGGCATCGTCCTCGAGGTATCTCTTACGGTCAGGCAAGTGCCGATTGGCGTACGCGTAGCCGACGCTCCAGTCAAGGGCATCGCCGCTGAAGGTATGCTTACCGGTTATCTGACCGTTATAGGTGGTGCGGCTGCGGTAGTAGTACTCCGCTGACCGTTCCAGATTGGCTTGTGCGGTGACGCCCTGTCGCCAGGTGTAGCGGCTGTTGCCTATCTGGTTGAAGATGTTCTTGAACTGATACTTATGTCTTCCTGACGGGCTGAGCAACGTGACGTTGTACATCGCACCTAGTCGCACGTTGTGGTTATACTGATCGTCAGTTGACTGACGCAGATAGTTGGGACGATCATTGGCCACGTCATACACACCGTAAAGGTTGTTCTCCATACCCACGTAGGTGCGGTAGTCGCTGCTATAGTTGACCGCTGCCAGCATTCCTAAGCGATAGTCGCGTATAGTCCAACTATGATTCCAGTCAGCAGAGAGCTTGAGGTCACCCCAGGGCTTGGAATCGTTCACCATCCAGTTATTGTTCAGATGGTTGCCGCTGAGATCCGTTCCCGTTCCAGCTATCGGGTTCAGTGATGCGTCGATACCGCCATACAGCGAGCGCAGTCCGTTGTCAAAGCCAAGGAAATCGGTACCCGACCCATTGGCAGAACGAAAATTGCGGAAGGCAGAAGCCGAATTCCAGCTACCGCCTACCGACACATGAAAAGAGTTAGTTACGGGAATTTCTTTCGTGTTAACCAGAATAAAGCCACCGGTGTAGTCGGCAGGATATTCGGCCGTAGGGGTCTTGATAATCATCAGATTGTCCAGTTGAGAACTGGGAATCATATCAAACGAGAATGCTCTAGAGTCGGCCTCACTTGAAGGCACGGCTCCTCCGTTGACCCACACATTATTGTATCGCTGCGAGAGACCACGCACCATGACAAACTTGTCATCGATAAGGCTCACTCCGGGTACACGTCTGATCACCTCGCCGGCGTTGGCATCCTGGGTGCGTTGTATCTCTTGTGCAGATATATTGCTCACGATGACGGAGCTGTTCTTGGCTACCTCAATCATTGCGGTCTCCGTGTTGCGTCGTTGTACGGCCGTGACAGTAACCTCGTTCAGCTTTTGTTCATCCGCCTTCAGGGTGACCTGCATGTCATCTGCCGCCTCGGGCGTCGCCTGAACTCCGTCAATCTCTTGGGTTTGATAGCTCACATACTTCACTATCAAGGTATATCGTCCAGGTTCAAGACCGGTGATGGAGAATCGTCCATCAATGTCAGTCACTGCGCCCACACTGGATCCTTTAACCTGAATGGTGGCGCCGATAAGTGGTTCGTGTGTCTGTAGATCAGTCACGGTGCCCTTGATGTTCTGTGCCTGCACCGCTGAAGCCGATCCAATTAGCAGCATGAGCGCTGCCGTTCCCCTTCTGATTCGCTTCATATAGTCATGTCTTGGTTCACGGTGCAAAGGTAGCACCCTCTTGTTACAGGCAGGTGTACATCGTGTGACGTCCCGTTGAAGGCTTCATTACAAGTCTGTTACATGACCAAAAGGACACCTTTCGGGACCTCAGATAGGCTCTGCCACAACCTTATATATATGGGGGCGAAGGGGAAATCAATTTATTTTTCTACAAGAATTAATTTATTTCTTTGTGAAAATCAATTTATTTTCTCTTGCCATAGCAATGGTTTCGCCTTGTGAAAGGGGCACGAATAAAAGGTCAGTAAATTTGTTTGGCATCGTAAAAATAGCTACCTTTGTCCTTAAGAACCGTTGAAACCTAAGACGATGCAACTACTCAAACGATATTATTCCCTTGTGGTGATAGCACTATGGGGCTTGGTGTGCTTTGCATTCTTTGCCTTCTGCTATCCGCACCACTTGTTCTATCAAGAGCAGAACCAGCTATTCTTGCTCTCCTCAGGCTATCTGCTGACCTACCTAAGCAAGCCCGCTTGGATGGCATGCTTGGTGGGCGACTTCCTCACACAGCTCTACTATTACCTCTACGTAGGACCGCTGGTGGTCACGCTGGTGCTGCTCACGCTGGGTGACGTACTCCGTCGCGCATTGGAGAAGGCGGGGGTGCGACAGCCGTGGGCTTTCATCGTAGCGGTGGTGTGCATCACCATTGAGACATTCAGCGCCATGCAGCTAGGAAGCAAGCTCAGTGAGATGATAGCGCTCACGGGGGGCGCCACACTGTTTTGGCTGAGCTGCTACGGCAAGCGCTATGCCCGCTATCTGACGCCGGTGCTGCTCATCGGTACATTCTGGCTCTTCGGCGTGGGCATGTGGGGGTACATCGCCTTGCTACTGGTGGCGGTATGCTGTGAGCGCGAGCGCCGATTGCAGATTGTCACGGTGGCGCTGACGGTGGTATCCGTGGCGTTGCTATGGCTGGCACGAGGCATCTACTATATGGATTATGGCACAATGCTGGCCTACCCCACCCTGCATCAGCCTGCCAAGCCCGACTTCAGAGTGGAGCGCTACCTTGCCGTGGACGACGAGTATCGCTGGGGCCACTACGCCAAGGTGGTGAGCATGGTGGAAGCGATGGATCAGCCCGAGGAGCAGATCACCTTCTACTATAACCTAGCCAACGCACAGATGGGACAGCTACCCGAGAAGTTGCTCACCCTGGATCATACCGACCTAGGAACGTTCAGACGCATCGGACCCTCCACACCCATCAGTATCATCAAGAATATGAACGAGCTCTACTTTGCCTTGGGTGACATGACCTTTGCTGAGCGTGCCGCGATGATGGCCAATGTGTTCTCTTCTGACAACCGCAACGTGCGGATGATGAAACGCCTAGCTGAGACGAGCATCGTCAGCAGTGACACGGCGGTGGCGATGAAGTATGTCCGCTTGTTGCAGAAGACGCTCATCTATCGTCCTTGGGCTGATGCGCATGACCTAAGCAAGGGGCCAATCAAGGATGCCGCACTGCTAGCTAAACGTGCCTATATCAACCGGAAGGACACGCTGCGGGTCAATGACAATGCACGTATGCTGATCATGGAGCTGCTCGATAGCAACCCGAAGAACACCCTTGCGCTAGACTATCTACTATGCAGCGACCTGCTGCTGAAGGACATGGAATCGTTCAAGGCCGACTATGACCGCTACTGCATGCAGCAAGGCGAGGGACGCAATCGGGCTATCTATCAACAAGCGCTGATGATATACCTTGCCGGAACCAATGCCCCACAGGAGCAATGGGAACGCTACATACGCGACAACCAACAGCTACAGCAGTTTAACGCCTATAACAACGCACGCGGAAGCGAAGCCTTCAAGGGCACTTACTGGTACTACTTTGACAAGGGGCAAGCACCACGCACCGACTATTGACCGCTCCTTACATGTCTTACCACAACACATCTAACGACTGACAATGATGAGAACCAAATACCTTTTCATGATAATCACGGCTTGCATCGCCTTGCTTTATGGTTGCAAGCCTACGGTGGAGAACGCCACACAGGTGGCTACGCTGCCGAAGATGTACCCCGACTATACCGAGGTGACTATTCCGAAGAATATCGCACCGCTCAACTTCCTGCTGCGTGACCAGCCCGAAGCCATCGCCGTGCGCATCAATGGTGCCGACTTTGATGCTTGGGACGGGAGCAAAGCGACGTTTGATATCAAGCAATGGCGCGAGCTACTGACTGCCAATGCGGGCAAGACGCTCAACGTGGAGGTGTCAGCGCAGTATGACGGAGCGTGGAAGACGTTCAAGGCGTTCCACTGGTATGTGGCCAATGACACGATAGATCACACGCTGACGTATCGTCTCATCGAGCCCGACTATGAGATATGGAACCACGTCACCATTGAGCAACGTGACATCACGTCCTTTGAGACCACCCCCATTGCCAATCATGAGATGCAGGAGAATCGCTGCATGAACTGTCACGCCTTCGGCAATCAAGACCCTGACCTGAGTATGGTTTACGTGCGTGGTAAGGACGGAGGTGCTATCCTCAATGACCACGGCACGCTGCGCAAGCTGAACATCAAGGCGCACAATGACCGCGACTCAATGGTATCGAGCAGCGTCTACTACGGATTTAGTCCGTCGGGGCGGTACATCACCTTCTCTACCAACATCATCATTCCTGCTTTTCACGCCCGTGCCAACAAGCGACTGGAGGTGTATGACAAGGCGAGCGATGTGTATGTAGCTGACCTAAAGAGCAACACCATCTACCACTCGCCCTTGCTTGCCGATAGCGCACACCTAGAGACGTTCCCCACGTTCAGTCCTGACGGCAAGTATATCTACTACTGTGTGGCTGATGCCAATGGCTTGCTAACGGACAATCTGAAAGGTCTGCAATACAGCTTGGTGCGCATCCCCTTCAACGAAAAGACGGGACGCATCGGCAACAAGGTGGATACGCTGCTCCATGCTGGCACAGGAAAGGACGCCACGGAGAAGCGCAGCGTGTGTCATCCTCGCATCAGTCCGGACGGAAGGTACATCGTGTACACGGTGGCTAGCTATGGCACGTTCCCCGTTTGGCATCCGGAGGCTGACCTCCAACTGATGGATCTAGCCACGGGGCGCATCGATAGTATGGCGATGGCTAACAGCGACAAGAGCGATACCTATCATAGCTGGTCAAGCAATAGCCGCTGGCTGGTCTTTGCGAGCAAGCGCGGAGATGGCGTTTATGGCAAACCTTACTTCTGTTACATCGACCGCAACGGACACGCACATAAGCCGTTTGTGTTGCCGCAAGCTGACCCTAGCTTCTATGACAACAATCTCAAGAGCTTCAACATACCCGAGCTGGGGCGTGGCAGCGTGCCCTTTGACCCAATAGATGTGGAAAGGGTGATGAAGCAGACGGCTGAACCATTCACGCTGAAAGACTTCTAGGCGGGTTCTATAAAGTTCTGCGCACAATCATTTTAGCCTTTAACACATAGGCGTATATACAGCAAAAGTCCTCTCGAGAACATTATCTCAAGAGGACTTTTGCTATTGTTTGGGTTCTATTGTTTACGTCCAGGCAGGTGCGGATACGGCCCGAAGGTTATCATTTCACCTTGGTAGGAACACGATCGGGTGCAAGCAATGCGCTGCCCACGGCACGAGGGTCTAGCTCTACGGGGCGTAGGGTGAAGTCGGGCGTGTTAAAGCTATTGACGGTCTGGTCATAGTATTCCCAAGGATTGCGCTGTGGGAGGAGGAAGGGCTTACCCATTCGGCCCTGGGCGTCCACGTGTGCGAGGTAGAGATCGGTGTAATAGCCATTCAGACGACGCGAGGTGAACACGATCCAGTGGCTGTTGGCGCTCCAGTTGTGGTAGGAGTCGGCATCATTGCTATTGATCTCAGTGAGTGGGCGAGCCTTGAGGGTACGCAGATCCAGCAACCACTGATCAGACTCCTTGTGCCAGATGGGGAAGCAACCATAATCGCTCATCGTGAAGAGGATAAATCGGCCATCGTAAGAGGGGCGAGGATGGGTGGCGCTCTTGCCCATCTGACGGGCATTGAAGATGGTATCGACCTTACCAACGGTGCGTCCGGTCTGCGGATCAAAGCCTACACGACAGAGGTTGTACTGGATGCTCTTATAGTGTTGGGGGATGTCCCACGCCTGAGAGGACACAAAGTAGAGGGTCTTACCATCGGGAGCGAACACCGGATAGGTTTCGAAGTGGTCCGGAGTCATCACTTCGGGATTGAGCACTAGCTCGTGTGTGGATGGATTATAGATAAGAACGTCGGACGCTTGGTCAAAGACCTCGATGCGCTCGTCCTTCACTGCGTGGAAGCTTTGGTGGGTTTGGTTGGTGCTATAAGCCACAAACTTACCCGAAGGAAGCCAGTAAGGATAGACCATCGAGCCTTTGATGGAGTCGTTCTTAGCCTTGAGCACCTCAAACGCGCCATTCTGCTGAACGAGCGTAGCGCCATTGGCACCACGGATATGGAAGGTGAAGCGGTCCGGATTGGTGCGGTTGCTCATGTGGCAGTTGACACATGCACCGGGCACGGCGGTGTTCTCGAAGATTGGTTTCTCGTCAAACGTACTCAGATCGCGCTGATAGATGCCGTGCTTACCATAGACCTCATAGCCGGGAGGGATGAGTCGGTAGGTGAGTCCCCACTCGCCTAGAGGATCAGAGGAGACGTTCACGGTGAAGTCGCGGTATTGTTTCCATTGGCCATCCTTCTTAATGGCAACGGTGAAGGTGAGCTTTCCGCCTTTATTGGCATTGGTTAGCTCGTGCCAGTCGTCCACATCAAAGTCGGCATACTGACCGTTGGCGTGCAGAGAGCCGCCCTTTGAGCCTTCCACCTCTACATCGAGCACATCGGCATCGTTGTCTTTGGCATTGAAGTTGAGCGGAGCTATCTCGGCAGGAATGGTCACACCGGCATAGTCGGGGAAGATATTGGGCAACGCTTTGACCTCCGTGACATCACTGGGGGTGTCAGAGCAAGAGCCCAAAGAGAGCGCTGCACCAACGAGGAGCGTCAGCACAAGAGGGGTGCGGGGTTTGGATAGATGTATCGTTTTCATTCGGATGTGATTCTATAGGTGAGATAGAACAGGGCGGAAGGATCAATAGATATTCTTCATCTTTTCCTTTCCTTTCTTCTTGGCGTTCTTTCCTGACATGAGATAGTGCCATGCGTTATAGCAGAGAGGGGGTTGGGAAAGAGCTGGGCTAGAAGGATCAGCCATGTAGGTCTGGATAAACTGGATGGTGCTCTGCACGTTCTGCTGGTCCACACTGTAAGGCATGCCTTGCAGGGACTGGTGGGTCTGCAGCCAAGAGCCTACCAACACCTGTTGGATAGCATAGGGGATGTGAGCAAACTGGAAGTATCTGCCCAAGGGATAGTATTGCATGAAGCGGGCCACATCGCGTTGGAGGAGTTCGTATGCCACCAAGTATTCGTAGGCCATGCGGTTGTTATACTTCTTATTATCTACCAAGAGCATTCCTAGCATCTGGTCCATCTCTTGGTCAGAGAAGAGGTAGTCGGTGTGCTTGATGCGCAGATCGCGTAGGCGTCCATACTCTTCGTCGGCATTGACGGCCTTGTCGTTACCGATGAAACGCATCTGATCGTCTGCCCACGAACGATAGAAAAGACTCTTCTGAAGCATGTGCAGATACTTCTCGGCTACCTTATAGTTGCCATTGATGATATTGGTTTGCACCAAGCGCTTCATCATTCGGCCACTCTTGCGATAGTTGGGGATGGCTTCCTGTGCCTCGAAGGTGTAGCGTTCGGCATCGTTGATCATACCCAGCTGGTAGAACACTTCGCTCGTGGGGAGCGGTGAGGTCATGTCGCGGGTGAAAGTGGGGAAGAGGCCTTCGGCCCCGTTCTGATAGAACTCAAACATACGGTCGTCCAACTGCTCTGTCATGGCAAGGGCAAGGTTGACACATGACACGCTGAGGGGTGTGGTGGCGGGTTGGTGTTCGGCTTTGCTGATGATCTTGTTCCACTGGTGGGTGCGCACAAGATAGTCGTAATCAATCATCTCATAGGTCACGGGGCTGAAGCTATAGCGCACAAAGAAGACGCCAAAGACGGCGAGAACGATGGTTTGTGCCACGCCACTGAGCACGGCGGTTTTGCCTTTTGCGCTACGCAACACACTGCTCACAAAGGGCAAGAGGGCAAATGCGGCCATGACTACCCACTGCATCCAAGGTATCAGACCGGGGTAGCGGAAGTAATTGATACCACCAAAGAGCTTGTAATAAGGGTACTGTAAGAAGGTGGAACATACGCTCACGCTAGCTAGCGCCAGCACCACTGCGGCCAAACCGAGGAGGTAGCGACGGGCTGAAAGGAGCTGATGAAGAGCTACGAAAGCCACATACACCCACACCACAGCGCCTAGCAACCAATAGACGGCGGGGATCGTGACAAGCAGGAAAAGCGGTAGGGACCACTTGTCATGTCGGTGTGTGCTGAGGGAAAGATAGAGGAGAGAGAGGAGTTGCACCCCGAAGAGGGCTACAACAAAGGCGAGCAACACATTCTCGTTGCCCATATATGCCCACAAAAGGATGGTGGGTAAGAAACTGAGGGGGTAATATTGGGAGTCAGCACCACTGCGCTGCATCAGTCGCCAGGTGGTGCGCTGCAGCCCAAAGTAGAGCAACGCAATGAAGATCGCTCCTAGGACGTAGACGTAATAGAACTGGGTGAGAAACTCGGCAACGTAATCTGCCAAACCTCCGGGTACACTGATGCGCTCTGAAAAATAGCTGCCATCAAAGAGGAACAGCTGATATTGCTCTTGATAACTGAGGGCGCTCACGTATGGGAAGGCCCAAAAGAGCACGACGCCAAGGGCAAAGAGCAGGGAGAGGGCGAGTTTCCAATACTTTTCTACCAAGTGTTTCATGGTGGGGGTATTATCGTTTTATGTTGATAGATGGTGCCTCGACATGTGCTGAAGCAGCGGTCGGGGCGGTTGCGTTGGCTTTCTTGGTTGTCGCATTCGGGGCCTGCGCAGATGCTTTGGGGGCTTGTTTAGATGGCTTTGAGGTGTCTGTTGAGTCGGGTAGCATCTTTTCGAAGAAATCATATAGCACACTTGGCTTCACGTTGGCTTTCATCTGACGGGTGCGAGCAAGGTATGCATTCTGAATGGAAATGGCTTGTTGCTTGGTTGCCTCTAGCTTTTGCTTGTCCTCAAAGTATTTTCGCGAACTGACATAAAGGTCTTTCTGCTCTTTCTTACAAGCCTCGGTAAGATCTTTCCACACCTGAAGAGAGTCGTTAAGGGGCGTTCCTCCGGCATGACTCAAGGCGCCAATAGTGGCATGAATCGTGCCATCCTCGGTCACAACGAGCAAGTCTTGTGTGCCAAAGCGTGCCATAAAGTCTACACGAAGCATCGCCATCATAAGGGTGTCGGTGCTGATTTGGAACTTACCATCGGTGACTACGGCAGAGTCGACGTGGGCTTTGTCGCGCGGACCGAAGAGCGGAACGAGGTAGATCTTCTTACCGTTAAGACTCGTGGGAGCTGTGCCTTCAATGTTACAAGATACTGATGTGGATGAGTTGCCGCAACTCACGGCGAACAACGATGATACTACCGCACATACGACGAGCAACAATGAGGTTATGATGGGGCGTCTAGATGATTTCAGATTCATGGGTTGAATGTTTTGTTAGGTTTTATTTTGCACATGCAAAAATAACAAAAATAAACAGGAACAACAAAAAACTCGCTGACAATTTAAGCATTGTCAGCGAGTGATAAGTTATCTGTGGATAATGAACTTTGGCGCTTTCACGCTGCGTTCATTCCCTTATCTTACTTTGCTACCTTTACGAAGCGCCAGAAAGTACCTTCCTGCCAGCTGCCTTCAGCACCGTCTGTGCCCTTAGCATAGTTAGGATAGCAGAGTACGAGGTTGTTGTCGTCGAAGTAAACTACGTCAAATTCGTTGACAGTTGTACCTGCATTGATACGTACTGGGAACAAGACGCCATCACCAGTGGTGGTCAAGCGACCCCAAGTTGTGCCTTCGTTCCAGCCACCGAGGTCATTTGTCTTAGTGCCATCGAAGCTAAAGGTACCCTTACCACCGCTACTCTTAACGAGCTTACCGTCAGAGCTGAAGGTCATAGTAGCACTCTCATCATCGTTGAAACCATAGCCGTACTTAGCAATCTGCTCTGCAAGACCCTTGTCTACGCACCACCATGTGTTGCCAGTCAAGCTTGATGCGCCACCAGTAGCGAAGCCTTCGTAACCGCAGTTACCCCATTCGGTACCTTCTGCAGCCCAAGTCCATGTAGCGCTATCATAGTCGGTGAGACATCCGAAACCGTCTTCAGTGCTCTTGAACATCCAGAATGTACCTTCTGTCCAACCTGAACCGTCATAGTTCCACTGACCCTTGTCAGGATAAGAGAGAACCAATCGACCTGGTGAGAGATAAGCAATCTCAAAGTCGGTAGGCATATTTCCACCTGAATTGATCTCGTATGGGAAGAGGATCACACCTGGATCGGTATGCAAGATACCTACCTTCATAGTGCTCTTGCTATAAGTAGGATCGTAATCTTGTACGGCATACTTACCCTTACGGATCTGCTGACCTTCTGCATTGTAGCAAGTCACAGTACCATCTTCGCTGAATACCATGGTAGCATCCATGCTTTCGTCACCGTGTGCCTTACCATCTTCAGTGTGGTTAACCTGGCCAAGGAATTCTTCCTCGCTGGTTACACCCCACCATTCGCCATCGCCTGTGAGGGCAAGTGACTTACCTGATGAAGCGCCACCGCTACCCATGTTACCCCAAACACGACCGTTAGGAGCTGTGGTATCCCACTTCCATGTCTTGGCGCCATTCTCGCTGCAGAGCAACTTAGCTGATGGTTCAAGCTCGGTAGGAACATATACGGTTACCTCCAAAGATGATTTGATGTATGTTCCGTCAAAGTTGTAAGCGCGAAGGTAGATAGTCTGCTGTGCGCTAGAGCCACGTGAAGGAGCGAGTTTGAACGTTCCTTGAACGCCATGAGCCAAACTGGTCTCATTGCCATCGGCATCTACCTGATAGATCTCTACTTGACGAGATGGGCTCGTAGTAAATTTGAAGTAGTTACCATCAGCCTGTTCTGTGGTACAAGCTTCGTCTGCATACTGCGTATAGCTGAAACCGTCATGCAGTTGCTGCTCGGTGATATTTGAACCGGGAGCTGTAATATCGTCCTTTGCTGGATCACAGGCTGTAAGAAGGCCGATGACAGCAAGCGAACATAATAATATCTTTTTCATAATGATAGTCTTGTTAATAATAACTTATAGATTATGGTTAGTTATTGCTATCTATCCAGCCAGTATACTGACCCTCTGTGCCAGACCAACCTGGGTTCTGGGTCATTGAGCCACTGCTAAGATCGATTGCTTGTTCAGGAATCTTGAAGAAACCAGCGGTAGCATTGTAACGTGCCTTATAGCCGCCCTTCTGTGCGTAGTTCTTACCTGCATTGCCGAGATAGTGGATATCTACACCAGCCTGCTTGTCGAGACAGTCGGCAGCAATGTGCCAACGGCGGATGTCATTCCAACGGATACCCTCACCTGCGAACTCCCAACGACGTTCGTCCTGAAGTGCTTTGAGAGAGTAAGAGCTGATTGCTGGAAGACCAGCACGAGCACGAACGCGGTTGATACCACTTACATCTTCCTTCAACTCGCTCTGCATCAAGAGTACATCAGCGAAGCGGATGAGTACCAAGTCGTGGATGTTGTCAAGCTGGAGGTTAGATCCGTAACCACCACTTTCACCACCGGTGTTGCCATACATGAGCTCCTCGAAACAAGGAATGTCCACTTTGTTACCATCAGCGTCGGTTACAGAACCGTCGTTATAGGCAGTGATAGGAGACCATTTCTTTGAGTGGAGAGCTGTTTCCTGTACGTTGTTGTCACCACCCCACTTGTAATCAGCATATGAAGAGAGGTCAGCGATAGTTGCATCGCGACGTACGTCACGGCCGTCAACGGTTGCTTCTTCTGCATTCCAGTCGCTCAGCAAGTTTGGTGCGACAGGTCCTGCACCCCAACCTGTACCGAATGGGAAGCAAGTGTAGGTAGACTGACCACGAACACCGAAGTGGAGAGCGTATCCATTAGCGTAACCGATGGTGGTAGACCATGATGCACGCTTGTTATAATGGATGGCGAACATTGACTCTGGGTTCACGTTGTTGTCGTTTTCTACCCATTGCAGACCCTTACCAGCGGTGTAGTTGTAGTCTTCTACAGTGTATCTGTTGGTGTAGGCCCAAAGGTTACGATAGTCGCTAACGAGGCTATAGCCAGAGTTGTTGACACAATCGTCGATGTAAGAGATAACCTCAGACTTGGTCAGCGTGGTTCCGTCAGGAAGTGCAACGCTCTCGAGAGGCTTATAGTTGGTGCTAGTCATTCCTTCGAGTGACTCACCGTTGCAGTACATACCTGTGTAGAACAACCATGCACGACCCAACATTGCCTCAGCAGTGTAGCGGTCTACGTGACCATCTGTCTTTCTAACAGCAGGCATATTCTTAGCTGCGTCACGAAGATCCATCAAGATCTGACCCCAAGTATGAGCAGGAGCAGCCTGTGAAATAGAGTCTTGTGGTGTAGAAGAGGTTACCACCTTGATGCGTCCGTAGAGAGATGCGAGTTCATAATAGTAGAAGCCGCGGAGGAATTTAGCCTCACCTAGCCACTGCTGCTTATCAGATTCGTTTTCTACGGAGATGTTGTTGAGCGCGTCAATCAGTGCGTTGGCACGGTTGATACCTTCGTAACGGTCCTTGTAGAACTGCCAAGTCATGTCAGTACCGGCATTAAGGAGCAAGTCCTCAGCCTGCATGAGTTGGTCATTGCTACCACCGCCGCCCAAGCAATCATCACTAGCGAGCTGTGCTGCATATAGGAATGAACACTGAGGGTTGGCGTTTACTTTGTTCAAGTTTTGATAAACACCGGCCAATGCCTGCTGAGCGTCCGAAGAAGTAGTAGGGTAGTTCTCGGTGCTCTTTTCTGTATAGTTGACAGCATCAAGCGTACAAGAGGTCAAACCGACGCCCAGTAATGCTGCACCTAATAAATATTTAATTGTCTTCATTTGTAGTATCGATTTAGAATTTAATGTTTACACCAACCATGTAGGTACGAGGTGTTGGGAAGTTACCAACGTCAACACCGATCTGCCATGGGTTAGAGCTGTTAAGTGCAGTACCGCATTCGGGATCCATACCATCATAACCAGTGATTGTGAAGAGGTTCTGAGCGGTAAAGTAGAGGCGTAGTTGCTGGAATGGGCTGTTCTTCCAGAGCTTTGTAAAGTCGTAACCTACGGTGAGGTTTTGTAGTCTCAAGTAGCTTGCGTCTTGTACATAGATGTCAGAAATGTTGATAAAGTTAGAGCCATAGTTACCTGCTGTCAAGATTGGCAGGCCAGTAGCAGAACCTTCTCCGTTCCAATATTTGTAGAATTCGGTAGTTGTGAAGTTGTCCACAGCGCCATCACCGAAGCGGCGATAAGACTTAGCTACCTGCTGGCCGAGAGCTGCATAGAATGTAGCGCCCAAGTCGAAGCCCTTGTAACCGATAGAGAAGCCGAAGCCCATGGTTACGTCTGGGTGAGGATTACCGATTTCGGTCTTGTCTTCTTCAGAGATTTTGCCATCGCCGTTAACGTCGAGATACTTCAAGTCACCTGGCTTAAGAGCTGATCCTTGGAGAGAGTTGGCAGCGTCACCGCTACAATTCTGCTCGATGTAAGTCTGAAGATCAGATGCGTTCTGAATCACGCCACCAGTCTTGTATCCATAGAAGAAGCCGAGAGGATGACCTTGTTCGAAACGAGAGATCTGTGTAGTACCCTGTGAGAGGAGGTTTTGGTCACCGTTGATGTAACCATTTGCGTTGTTCACCTCAGTCACATTGTTCTTGTTGTAAGCAAGGTTCCAGTTGAGAGAGTAGTTGAAGTCAGAACCGATGCGGTCACGCCAGTTCACTGCTACTTCGATACCCTTGTTCTCTACAGTACCTGCGTTGTCATACCAACCGTCGAAACCGTTTTCAGGAGACAATGGAACGTAGAGCAAAAGGTCCTTAGTCTTCTTGTTGTACCAGTCGAAGTTGAAGCCCAAACGACCTGCGAGGAAGCGTGCATCGAAACCGATGTTGAGCTGTTCAGATGTTTCCCATGTCACGTCAGGGTTAGCAAGACGTGCGGGATAACCACCCTGTGTACCATTGTCCTTATCCTGGTTGAAAGAATAGAGACCGTTAGCACCGAAAGCGAATGTACCTGTGTACATGAACTGACCGATGTTCTCGTTACCATTCTGACCCCAGCTAGCGCGGATCTTCAAGTAATCGAGCCAGCTGCTGGTGTTCTTCATGAAGTTCTCGTTGGTAACAACCCAACCAGCACTCACTGATGGGAACCAACCCCAGCGGTGTCCGTCGGCGAAGTTAGAAGAACCATCGGCACGCATAATCAAGCTCAACATGTAAGTTTCCTTCCAGTCATAGTTGATACGACCGAAGTAAGAGAGCAGTGAGTGGTCGTTGCTTGCAGGTGTACCAGTTACAGACGCAGATGTACGACCGGTGAAGTTAGAAAGGTAAGCATACTTAAGGCCTTGTCCTTCGAAGAGGAATCCCTTAGCGTTAGCAGACATATAGTCGCCCATATCGTTACCTTCGCGTGAGTACTCCATACCTACCAATGCGTCGAAGTGATGTTCTTTCACATCGAAGATATAGTTTAAGGTATTGGTAGTAGCCCAGTTCCAACCGATAGTCTGGTTCTGTTCGAGAGATGCATCACTCTTCATACCGTCTGAAGAGTCATTGATATGATAAGAGTTGGTCAAGCCCTTGTAAGATGCAGCGTAAGATTTGTATGCGATCTGACCGCGGTATTTCAAGTTCTTGATAGGAGAAACCTCAACAAATCCTACTGCGCTGAGGTTGAAGTTACGACTCTTATTGTTAGAAGCAGCTGTGTAAGAGAGCAATGCCTGTGGGTTGCTAGAGTACTGATTGTACTTGAGCCAACCATTAGAAGCAGAGCCTGAAGCAATCAAGTCATCATAAGAGAAGTATTCACCCTTGCTATTATAGATAGGAATACATGGGTTAGCGCGCAATGCGGTAGAGATGGTATTGCTGTATTGGTTACCATTCTGGATACCCTTAGTCTGTGCGTGCTGATAGTAAACGTTCTCGCCTACCTTGATGACGTCGCGTCCATCGGCTGCGCGGAGCAACACGTGATCCGAGTTGATACGGAAGGTGAAACGACGATAGTTAGAAGGAGCAGGGTTACCGAAGGTACCTTCCTGGAGCTGATAACCTGTACCGATGCTGAAGTGGCTACGATCTGTACCACCAGCGATGTTCAGTGCATGGTTAGTTGTGATAGCGTTCTTGTTGCGAAGAGCCTCGAGCCAGTTGGTACCAGGGTTGGTTCCGTTCTGATAAGCCTCTAGCAAGTCAGCGTCGATAAACTCGCTCCAGTCATAAGTAGACAAGCCTTGGTTGAAGCGCATCATATCCTGTGCGTTCATATATTCCTTAGCTGTCAATGGGGTAGCCATCTTGTAAACGTTCTGCCAGCCGATATTGCCATCATAGCTTACAGAGATCTTACCTTCCTTACCTTGCTTTGTGGTCACGAGGATCACACCGTTAGCAGCACGAGCACCATAGATGGCAGCCGAAGCAGCATCCTTGAGCACGTCGATACGCTCGATATCGGCAGGGTTGATTGAGTTGATATCACCACCAGCTACACCGTCGATAACGTAGAGAGGAGCGGTGTTACCATTGGTACCAGCACCACGGATGTTCACGTTGAAGCCGTCACCAGGCTTACCAGAGTTGTTCATGATCTGTACACCAGGGCTCATGCTCTGCAAAGCGCCCAATGCCTGGGTGGTATTCATCTTAGCAACGTCGTCACCCTTGATCTCTACAGTAGCACCGGTAACGAGCTTTTTCTTCTGAACACCGTAACCCACAACTACCACTTCGTCCAAGCTGGTGTTGTCTTCTTCCAGTGTCAGTGTGAAGCTGCTGTTGTTTCCCACAGCCACTTCCTGTGTTTTGTAACCCACGTAAGAAACCACGAGCGTTGCTCCTGGCTTAACGTTCAGCGTAAAGTTACCGTCTAGGTCGGTAACTGTTCCATTACTGGTACCTTTCTCCATGATGGTGGCACCGATGACGGGACCATTGGCATCACTTACCGTACCCTTAACAGCTTTCTGTTGCTGCACTGCCTGAATAGCAGTACTCTCACCTGCAGCATACACGGATGGTGAATAAGCTACACCAAGAGCCGTACATGCGCTAGCAAGCAGCAATGTCTTTCTGAAGTTCAAATTCATAATTCTGTATTTCTAGGTTGTTAGTATGTTACAGTCTTCCTAATTAGATGGCTTTATCCCGTGACGTATGACGACACAGGACGTTGCTACACCTTATTTATATAAGTGCTTCCAGAGTTGTAAACGGATGGTGGCGATATCTGTTTTGTGTATCGGATATGCTGGGTTTGGCTCCGGTAGTATTGCTATAATTTAGGTTTTCTTCACTTAACGCTGCAAAGATAACTTAATTTAAACAATTTACACAATACTTTTTTGGTAGCATTTAATACTATTTTAGCACGTTATCGACTTTCGGTTAAAAACCTTTGATTTACCGAAACGGTTGACCTGCGTCAAGTCAAAATAAGATTTGCGAGTGCTATAATAAGCCAAAGAGATTAGATGAAAGGCTATTTAACATAGAAGATAGGAGATAGATGGTCGGTATTTGAGGTCAAATTTAACATTCTGCAAGCCCTTTCTAATACTTAACCTACCTTTGAGTTGTCTTTTCTTGACACGCTCTTTTACCCTATCTTGACATACCTTGCAGAATTGCACCATTCCCAACGTCTTTCTGAACGAATGGTTTGACTACCTTGGACGTCGTCCGTCATCTTCCGAAAGAGGCGCTATGGGAACAAAAAATAAATTGATTTTCAGTAAAAATTAAATTAAATCTTTCCGAAAATCAATTTATTTTATTCTTCTTCCAAGCCCCCGCCATCAGACGATAGGTAAGCTGATACCATTTATTTTCTGGTATATGTCAAGGGCATAGATATCCGTCATGCCCGAGATATAGTCGATCACAGCCATGATGCGGGTCTCGAGGTTGGGGCTAGAGATGTCATACTGGCTAGAGAAGCGGCGTATGAGTTGCTGACTATGAAACTTCTGCGGCTCAACGGCGGCTCCGACAAGTGCCTCCATGAGCGTTTCCATAATCTTATATCCCGACAGCTCCACATCCAAGACGGTTTTAGAGCGATAGATCTTCTCAAGCGATGCGGCTTGGCAGCGACGATAAGCCTCACGCTTCGAGGGCGAGATATGGTCAATGAGCGCACCGGTGAAGGTACCATTGAGTATCTCATTCTCATGCTCCACAAAGCAACGAACACACTCGCGCTCTAGTGTTCCTACGGCACAAGCACGGAAGTAGACCACCTTCTCGTTGTCATCCGTAACGCCCTCGTCCTCAGTGCGCTGGCGGATAGACCGCCGCGTATCTTCATCAAAGAAGCCGAGGAGCAGATTGCTGGTCTCTTCGAATGATAGCAAGCGTAGCTTATGTGCATCCTCTATATCCATAATCTCATAACAGATGTCGTCAGCCGCCTCCATCAGATAAGCCAACGGATGACGGGCATAGCGAATGGAGTTACCCTCAGAGTAGAGACATCGTATGCCGAGGTCGTCAGCAATCTGTTGATAGGTGTGGCGTTCGGTCTCGAAGAAACCAAACTTGCCGTGCTTGCCAGCTAGATCGGATGACACGGGATACTTCACGATGCTGGCAAGGGTGGCATAGGTCATCACAAAGCCGCCTTTCCTACGTCCGCAAAACTGATGCGTAAGCAGGCGGAAGGCGTTGGCGTTACCCTCAAAGTGGATGATATCATCCCAGAAACGACCACTCACCTTGTCGCGTAGCGATGCGCCAGGCCCTTCGGTGAAGAAGCTCTGAATGGCTTTCTCGCCACTATGACCGAAAGGCGGGTTACCCATATCATGCGCAAGGCCAGCCGTTTGCACGATGGTACCTATCTCTTCGAAGAGCGTACCACGCAGTTCGGGATGGCGCTCCACCAACACACGCATCACGTCATCGCCTAGCGACTTGCCCAGCGACGACACCTCTAGCGAGTGGGTGAGGCGATTGTGTACAAACACCGAACCGGGAAGCGGAAACACCTGCGTCTTGTTCTGCAACCGGCGGAAGGGTGCCGAATAGATCAGTCGGTCACTGTCACGCTTAAACTCTGACCTATCGTCAAAACGCTCGGGGTGGCGCTGCTCTTGCCCAAAGCGTTTGTTGGATATCAATTGGTTCCAATTCATCTTCTTATAGGCGTGTTCTATAAATTCCACGCACAATTAAATTTGTATTTCAGACAGGCTTCTCTTTGTGTCTTTTTGTTTTTATCCGGCATCTTTCACTTTCTTCTTTAGTCGCATAGCCCGCTATGCTCCTTCAGAAAGATAGTGCAAACCGAACGCAATGAAGCTTGCTTCAATTGCTGAGGGGCAGCCTATCTTATCCAAAGCAAGTAAAATCTGCTCGGCTAAAATTCAAAAATCCATCAAAGGTAATTTATAGAACCCGCCTATATCCTTTGTCTGCAAAAGTAATTAAATTTGGTTTAAATGCGCCTTTTTACCCTAATAAATTCCGGTTTCTGCTTATAAATCCGTAAATTTGCACCTTATATATAATAGAAATGAAGATACCCGTAATCAATAAGAGTCGCCACGCGCTACCCGCCTATGCCACCAGCCAAAGCGCCGGAATGGATTTGCGTGCCAATATAGATCATCCAATAGTGCTTCAACCTATGGAGCGTTGTCTCGTACCCACCGGCCTGTATATCGCTCTGCCCGAGGGTTATGAAGCACAGGTACGTCCTCGCAGCGGTTTGGCATACAAGCATGGCATCACGGTGCTCAATGCGCCAGGCACTATCGACGCCGACTATCGTGGCGAGATAGGTGTATTGCTGATCAATCTGTCCTCAGAGGCTTTCACGATCAACGATGGCGAGCGCATCGCACAGATGGTTATTGCCCGCTATGAGCAAGCCACCTTTGAACCAGTAGACTCCCTCGATGAGACCGAAAGAGGTAAGGGAGGATATGGCCACACGGGAGTGGAATAGTCCTAAGATTGTTCTTGGCCGATTCTAATATCGATTATAGAAGTAAAAAAACGATGCGTGGCTTTTCTGCACACGCTGTAAGCACAGAGAAGTGAACAAAGACATATACTATTCAGTTTGTTGTAGCCTTCGCGCTCGGCTTCATTGGCTCAGCTTGTTGTTGCTATGCCTCATCAGCACAGCACCCTTGCAAGCACAGCAGACGGCAAGCCATCTGAGCAACAACGACGCTCGGCGATACCAATACTTCTTCTTTGAAGGCAACATCAAGGAGATGCAGAACCAGACCGAAGCTATGGATCTGTATCTGCATGCAGCTGAGATCAACCCTGATGCACCCGAGGTGTGGTTTGCCTTGGTGTCCTACTATTATAGCCTGGGGCAGAACGACAAAGCGCTGGAATGTATCGAGCGTGCCGCAAAGCTAGACCCCGACAACAGCGCCTACCAAGAGCGCCTGGCACAGGTGTACATCTTGAACAAGAAAGACGCTGAAGCCATTACGGCCCTAGAACGTCTCTACACCACTGACCTTAGCCGGACGGACGTGTTGCATCATCTGCTGCAACTCTATGGTGCGGAGAACAACTTTGACAAGATGATTGATGTGCTCAACCGCATTGAGGTGGTAGAAGGCCCTAGCGAAGAGACCACACTGACCAAGATGCAGGTCTATGACATGCAGGGGAAGAAGAACAAGTCATATGACGAGCTCCACGCCCTCTGCACCAAGTATCCGGGCAACCTCAACTATCAGATCATGATGGGCAACTGGCTCTTGCAAAACGAGCGGAAGGCCGAGGCGCTAAAGATCTACCAGCAGGTATTGGAGAAAGAACCGGACAATGAGCTAGCCAATATGTCTATCCTCGACTACTATCTAGCCGTGGGTGACACGCTGAAGGCTGACCGCACGCTGAGCCTGCTGCTTCAGAGCAGTGCCACATCCATCGAGAGCAAGGAGGCGCTACTTAAGCAGGCATACAACCGCTACTGCGAGATAAGCGATAGCACCACGATGCTACGCTTTGTCAACGAGGCACTTTCCACCCCTCAGACCAACGATGACATCTATATGTTTAAGGCGGCTTGCCTGACCTACTATAAGAAGTCGGAAGCTGATATCGTCCCCGTGCTAGAACAGGCGTTGGCGGTTGAGCCCGACAATTCGAGCGCACGCCTTCGCGTGGTGATCTATAAGGCACAGCAACAGGACCACCAAAGCGTGATAGCGCTATGCCAGCCAGCCATCGAGATGCACCCCGACGAGATGGCGTTCTACTTCTATAAAGGGTTGGCCGAATATGAACTCCATCTGAACGATGAAGCCCTTGCCACCACACGCAGCGGTTTGGCATGCAGCCACGAGAACCAGCCCACTGAGGTAATCGCTACGATGTATAGCATCATCGGCGAGATCCTTTATGATAAGGGACAACATGACGAGGCTTACGAGGCTTACGACAGTTGTTTGCAATATCGTCCGGACGACGCACTGACGCTCAACAACTATGCTTACTATCTCGCCTTGGATCACAAGGATCTCAAGAAGGCTGAGCAGATGAGCTATAAGACGGTGCAAGCAGAGCCCACCAATAGCACGTATCTAGACACCTACGCATGGATTCTGTTCTGCGAGAAACGCTACCAAGAGGCTAAGATCTACATCGATCAAGCCATTCAGAACGATAGTACGCTCAGCAATATATATGTGGAGCACGCCGGCGACATCTACTTCATGGCTCAAGAACCCGACAAGGCACTTGACCTATGGAAGCAAGCCGCCAAGAGCGACCCTGACAACGCACTGCTACAGAAAAAGATCAAACTTAAGAAATACATAGAAAAATGAACATAACCCACTCCCTCACGCTCACTCTTGCCACGGCTGCCTTGCTCTCATGCAGCGCCTCCCGTGCTTCAGTGAACGGCAACGAACCCAATATCACCACCCACTCCACCACGGGTAGCACACAGGACATAAAGGTGCTGCACAAGATTACTGACCAGAGTCTGTACCAGCAGAACGTTGTGGCCAATCTGGAATTTACGCTCAAGAAGGGCGACAAAACCATCAAAGTACCCGGACAGCTACGTATGCGCAAGGACGACGTGATTCGGCTGCAGCTGATGGTACCTATCATCCGCACCGAAGTGGGACGCGTCGAGTTTACTCCGGATGGGGTGTTGGTGGTAGATCGGCTACACAAGCAGTATGTAAAGGCAAGTTACGATGAGGTGAGCTTCCTCAAGAACAACGGCATCACGTTCTATTCATTGCAGTCGCTCTTTTGGAATCAGCTCTGTATGCCGGGCGAAAAGAAGGTGGGCGAGGACCAACTAAGCCACTTCCAGGTAGCTGATGCACAGGGTGACAACGCCCTCGTGAGTCTGACGGATGGGCAGATGGCTTATCAGTGGACCGCAGGCAAGGCCACGGGGCTCATCTCGCAAGCCAAGGTGAGCTACCAAAGCAGTCAGCACGGCACATCTTCGCTCACATGGCAATATAGCGACTTCAAGACTTTCGGGTCTAAGCAGTACCCCTTCACGCAGGTGGTCACCGTGCAAACCAGTTTGACGGATAAGGCCAAAGGTGCTTCAGCCACTTTCAGCCTTGATGATATCAATAGTAGCGCCGACTGGGACAACCGCACCACGCTGTCCGATCGATACACACAAGTGAGTGCCGAGGAGGTGCTCTCCAAACTAATGAGCATGTAACATGAAACGATATATATCCTTACTACTTATAGCTTGCCTATGCTCGCTGACCTTATCTGCTCAGCAAAAGAAGAAGAGCACGCAGAAGAAAGCTGCCGTGGAGACGACCACTAAGAAAGCTACAGGCAAGAAAAAGGCTACCGCCAATAAGAACAACAAGGCGCAGCAGAAGACGCAGAAAGCCGAGACCAAGAAGCAGAACACAAAGCAAGCTGACAAGAAGGCTGCCGCTACGCAAGCTACCGGCAAGCAGAAAGGTGGCAAGCAAGGCAAAGCCGCACAGCAGAAGAGGGGTGGCAAGCAACAGAACAAGACTCCTAAATACCAAACTACCAAGGAGATTACCACGCTGCAGCAAGAGAACCAGCGCATCAAGGCTGAGATCAAGCAGCACGAAGAGGAATATCAAGCTAAGCAGGTGGATGTAGACAATCGTCTCAAGCGCATCATCACGCTGGACACAGAGATCGATCAGCATCAGAAAAGCATTGAGAACATCTCCTCAGACATCGAAGGTCTGGACAACAACATCGGCATTCTGAAAAGTCAGTTGGCTTCGCTCGAATCCCAACTGGGTGAGCGTCGTGACCGCTTCATCAAGTCGATGCGTTACATGGCACGCCATCGCAGCATCCAGGACAAACTGATGTTTATCTTCTCAGCTAGCAATCTCACACAGATGTATCGTCGTCTGCGCTTTGTAAGAGAGTATGCCGCTTACCAACGCGCACAAGGTGAGCTCCTCATGGAGAAACAACGACAGGTGGATACAAAGAACCAGCAGCTCAAGCAGACGCGCTCTGACAAGAACACCTTATTATATAAGGGTCGCGTGGAGAAAGCGCAGATCGAGACCAAGAAGCAAGAACAGCAACAGGTGGTGGCTTCGCTGCAACAGGATCAGCAGGTGTTGCAGGGTGTGATAGCCGATCGCCGCAAGAAGCAACAAGCGCTTGACGCTCAGATCGATCACCTCATCGCCATTGAGATACAAAAGGCCAGGGAGCGTGCCGCCGCTGAAGCCAAAGCCAAAGCTGCTGCACGTGCCGCCGAAGCCAAGGCTCGCGCTGCCGCACTAGCAAAGAAAAAAGCGGCAGCCGAAGCTGCCGCTCGTGAGAACGCCCGTCGTATCGCCGAGGCTAAGAAGCGTGAGGCGGAGGCAAAGGCAAAGGCTGCCGCTGAAGCCAAAGCCGCTGAACAGGAACGTCAGCGTGCTGCCGCTGAAGCACGCGCTGCCAAAGCTGCCGCTGATAGAGAGGCCGCCGAGAAACGCGCACGCGAGGCCGCACAGCGAAAGGAACGTGCCGAGCAAGCCGCACGCGAGGCGCAAGCCAATCGTGAGGCTGCTGAGCGTAAGGCTAAAGCTGAGAAAGAACGTGCCGAACGTGAGGTGGCTGCCGAGCAGAAAGCCGCTGAAGCTTCACGCGAGCAACTGAGTTCGGCGGACAAAGCCGCATCTGGAAGTTTCGCCAACGCCAAGGGTCGTCTGCCTATGCCGCTCAGCGGACGTGTGGTGAGCCACTTTGGCAACTACAATGTGGAAGGTCTGAAGGGCGTGCAACTCAACAACTCGGGTATCAACATCAAGGGTTCGGCAGGACAAGCCGTACGTTGTGTGTTCAAGGGTGAGGTGAGCAGCGTGTTCAGCTACGGTGGGACAACCGTAGTGATGGTGCGTCACGGATCGTATATCACCGTATATGCTAACCTACACACCGTCAGTGTGCATCAAGGACAACAGGTAGGTACTGGTCAGACCTTGGGCACGGTAGGCTCTAACGGCGTGCTGCAGTTCCAGCTACGTAAGGAAACAACCAAGCTCAACCCCGAAGATTGGCTCAGATAGGACTTTCTTGACCAATAGTCATCTATCCTAAACGACATCAAAGGATATTTATAGGCAGGTTCTATAAATCATCCTTTGATGTTTTTTGAACCTTAGCCGAGCCTATTTTTCTTCCTTTCTGATGAATCATAGCGGGATTTGCGTCTGAGGAAGGAAGGAAAAAGATGCCGGACAAAAGCAAAAAGACACAAAGAACCATCCATCTAAAGACGAAAATAATAGTGCGTGGAATTTATAGAACATGCCTATAAAGCCTGAAGTGACAAAAAAAATGTCAGTCCAGCGAATGTCGTTCGTAATTAATTTGCTATATTTGCACATAACAAAAAATGAAGCCGAATGCAGACTAACAGTCATCTTTCTGTTCTCATACACGAACAAGCAAAAAAATATGGAGCTAAGACCGCTCTCACCTTTCGTAGCTTTGGCAGCTTGAAATGGAAGAGTGTGTCATGGAATCAGTTTTCCACACGCGTCAAACAAGTGTCCAACGCATTGCTCAACCTTGGCATCAAGCCACAAGAAACGATAGGCGTCTTTGCACAAAACTGCATCCAATACCTATACACCGACTTTGGCGCTTACGGCGATCGAATCATTAGCATCCCCTTCTACGCCACCAGTTCGGAGCAACAGATACAATATATCATCCACGACGCGGGCATCCGTCTGATCTTCGTGGGCGAACAAGAGCAGTATGACAAGGCTCATAGGATTTTCTCTCTCTGCCCTACACTGGAGCGAATCATCGTGTTTGACCCTAGCGTACGAATCTCATCGCATGACCCTAACACGCTCTACTTTGAGGATTTTCTCAAGCTTGGCGAGGGCTTACCACGTCAGATAGAGGTAGAAAACCTTTGGGCCAACGCAAAGTGGGACGATATCTGTAACATCTTATACACCAGTGGAACAACCGGCGAGAGCAAGGGCGTGATGCTGACGTATAGCCAATATAAGGCGGCGCTGGACGCTAACGACGACTGCGCACGACTGACGGAAGAGGATCGCATCATCAACTTCCTTCCTTATACGCACATCTTTGAGCGCGGATGGTCCTATCTAGCTCTCTCTGAAGGTGCTGAGCTGATTATCAACACTTACCCCAAAGAGATTCAGCAGAGCATGCGCGAGACACATCCTACGTGTATGTGCGCCGTACCGAGGTTCTGGGAGAAGGTGTTTGTGGCTGTAAAGCAGAAGATGGACAGCCTCTCACCTATGAAACGCAAGCTGTTACAACATGCCATCGAGGTGGGACGAAAGCGCAACGTGGGTTGTCTGAGCAAGGGAAAGCGTGTGCCTCTGCACCTAGAACTGGAATATCAGATGCTCAATCGCACCGTGCTGAGCCTCATCCGCAAGGAGATCGGACTGGAGAATGCCAACTTCTTCCCTACCGCCGGAGCTTATGTTTCACCTGCCGTAGAGGAGTTTACCTTGTCTATCGGGGTCTTGATGATCGTGGGATACGGTCTGACGGAGAGCCTTGCCACCGTATCATGTGTGCGTAAGAAGCGCCCGTTCTCTATAGGCTCAATCGGTTATCCTATCAAGAACATCGAAATCAAGTTTGGTGAGAACAACGAGATTCTGCTCAAAGGGCCTACCATCACCAAAGGTTACTATAAGCGCGATGCCATGAACGCCACCGCCTTTGACGAAGATGGATTCTTCCACACAGGTGACTCGGGCTATATGAAGGACGGAGAGATATTCCTACAAGAGCGCATCAAAGATCTCTTCAAGACCTCTAACGGCAAATATATCGCCCCACAGATGATAGAAGGCTTGCTGCTCGTGGACAAGTTTATCGACCAAGTGGCTATCATCGCTGACCAGCGCAAGTTTGTCTCTGCACTGATCGTACCCGAATTCAGAACTCTGGAGGAGTGGGCACAACGCCAAGGCATCGAGTATAGCTCTCGCGAAGCACTCTGCGCCAACCCCATCGTACATGAGATGATGCACGATCGCATCGAGACCTTGCAACAGTCGCTGGCTCATTATGAACAGATCAAGCGTTTCACACTGCTCGCTCACCACTTCTCTATGGAGAATGGAGAGCTGACCAACACGCTCAAACTCAAACGCTCGGTGGTGTATAAGAACTTTGCCGAGGTAATTGACAAAATGTACGAAGAATGATAACAGCCGAACAGCTTAAGGATATACAACAACGCACAGAAGCATTACACCGCTACCTCAACATCGATCAGAAGAAGATAGAGTTTGAGGAAGAACAGTTGCGCACCCAAGCACCCGACTTTTGGGAAGACCCAAAGCGTGCCGAGGCGCAGATGAAAAAGGTGAAGGGTATAGAGAAGTGGCTCAAAGGCTACGAAGAAGTGAAGACTTTGACGGACGAGACCGCTCTTGCCTTCGACTTCTATAAGGAAGAAATCGTAAGCGAAGAGGAGGTTGACAACAATTATAATAAAGCCGTCAAAGCCATAGAGGACCTTGAGCTACGCAATATGTTGCGTCAAAAGGAAGACCCAATGGAAGCCGTGCTCAAGATCAATTCGGGTGCTGGAGGCACAGAGAGCCAAGACTGGGCTTCAATGCTGATGCGAATGTATATGCGTTGGTGTGAAGCGCACGGATATAAGGTCACCATCACCAACCTACAGGATGGCGACGAGGCTGGCATCAAGAGCGTAGAGATGACTATCGAAGGCGGTGAGTATGCCTACGGATACCTCAAAAGCGAGAACGGTGTGCACCGATTGGTGCGCGTGAGTCCGTTCAACGCACAGGGAAAGCGCATGACGAGCTTTGCCAGCGTGTTTGTCTCACCGCTCGTCGATGACACCATTGAGGTGTATGTTGACCCCGCCAAGGTGAGCTGGGATACGTTCCGATCAAGCGGCGCCGGCGGACAGAACGTCAACAAGGTAGAGTCGGGTGTGCGTCTGCGCTACCAATACGAAGACCCCGACACCGGAGAACACGAGGAGATACTCATTGAGAACACCGAGACACGTGACCAACCCAAGAACCGCGCTAAGGCTATGCTCCTCCTCAAGAGTCAACTCTATGACCGTGCAATGAAGAAACGCATGGAGGAACAAGCCAAGATTGAGGCTGGAAAGAAAAAGATAGAATGGGGAAGTCAGATCAGAAGCTACGTCTTTGACGACCGACGCGTGAAGGATCACCGCACAGGCTATCAGACATCGGACGTTGATGGCGTGATGGACGGAAAGATTGATGGGTTTATCAAAGCGTTCCTCATGGAGTTTGCCAGCGACGACGACACGGAGCAATAAGCCCTCTGCACCCCACCCCACACCTATTCAATAGCTTATAACGGGGTCAAGCATTGACCCGAATCTATACTTACATTTGCCCTCAACCCCACTTGCGGTAGGGCAACCTAACCTAAAACAATAAAGCTATGAGTGAAAAAAGCAAAGTGAATCGCAAAAAACGCGATGAACAACAAGAGAAACAAGCCAATAAAGTGGTAATCGGACTATTCGGAGCATTGGTCTTTCTAGGTCTATGCTTCCTTGTTTATAGTTTAATAATTTCGGCTTAAATGAGCGGATTAGAAATAGAACGCAAGTTTCTTGTACACAAACGCATGCCTTGGAAAGACCAAGCCATGTCTAGCACACACATCACACAAGGCTATTTTGCAGCCGAAAACACCGTACGCATACGCATTCGGGACAACGAAGCTTACCTTACTATTAAGGGACGCTCACACGATGGCGGACTTTCGAGATACGAGTTTGAGAAGCAAATCACGCTAGAGGAAGCCCAAAACCTCATGAGGCTATGCGAGCCGGGGGTGATTGACAAGCGCAGATACTTGGTTAAGCATGGCAATCACACCTTTGAGGTAGACGAGTTTTACGGCGACAATGAAGGCTTGGTGATGGCGGAAGTGGAGCTTAGCAGTGCCGACGAGGCCTTTGAGCGCCCCGACTTCCTCGGCAAAGAGGTCACTGGAGATGTCCGATTCTACAATCGTGGAATGCGCACCTACCCCTTTAAGCTTTGGCGCGACACCTTACCAGAAGAATACCGATAAGCAAGGCTATCGTCGAACCAAGGGCATCAGCTGCAAAGTCGAGCCATTCGCCACTACGACTGCCTCCCGTACAGTTGGCTTGCAATATTTCTATGACACCTCCCATCACCACAGGGAGCAACCACGCATACAGAGAATACTTGGCAACAAGATTGTCTGCATGCGTTTTTTGATACTCGAACATTACCGAAACCGATAATACAAAGTACATGGCCACGTGCGTCCACTTATCAATGAAGCTGACATGACTAAGGGGCGACTCGGGTATGGGGATAAAACAAAGCACCCAAATTACCACTAAAAGCATCATCGTAATTGGGTATTTCGTAGCTTTTTGAAACATTTTTCTATATTTTGTTACCAAATCGAATGCAAAAGTACAAATTATTTATTACTTTTGCAATGTTTTTTAGGATAATAAAATATGGCACAAACAGAACGAAGTAACTTTGGAAGCAAGCTCGGCATGATTCTCGCCACGGCTGGAGGAGCTGTTGGTTTGGGTAATGTGTGGCGCTTTCCGTATATGGCTGGTCAGAACGGAGGTGCAGCCTTCATCCTTATTTATTTAGCTTGCGTATTGCTTTTGGGCATCCCTTGCATGATCAGCGAGTTTATCATCGGACGACATACAGCCGCTAACACGGCACGCGCTTATGCCAAACTGGCCAACGGAACGGCTTGGAAGTGGATAGGAAGCCTCGGTGTGCTCACCGGATTCTTGATTACCAGCTATTATGCCGTGGTATCAGGATGGTGCTTGCAGTATATCTTTGCCACCCTTACAGGGCAACTTGGTGGTACATCCGCAGAGGTTACGCAGTATTTCAGCGACTTTAGCACCAACCCATGGCAGCCCGTTGTGTGGACGGTGGTGATTCTAGTAGCTACGCATTTTGTTATTATCCGTGGCGTACAAGGCGGTATCGAGCGTGCATCAAAGCTCTTTATGCCGCTATTGTTTGTATTATTGCTAGTCGTTGTGGTTGCTTCATGCTTGCTTCCGGGTGCCGACAAGGGTATCAGTTTCCTCTTTAAGCCCGACTTTAGCAAGGTAGATGGCAACGTGTTCCTTGGTGCTTTGGGGCAATCGTTCTACTCTCTGAGCATCGCAATGGGTTGTATCTGCACTTATGCGTCCTATTATAGCAAACAGACCAACCTCTCCCGATCTGCCATACAGATTGCCGTAATCGACACTATCATCGCTATCTTGGCGGGGTTGATGATCTTCCCTGCCGCTTTCTCCGTGGGTGTGAATCCCGATAGTGGTCCTTCGCTCATCTTCATCACGCTCCCTAACGTGTTTGCGAAGGCTTTTAGCGGTATGCAGGTGGTGGGATTCGTTGTCTCGTTGGCATTCTATGTGTTGCTCTCACTGGCTGCCATTACATCTCTTATCAGCTTACATGAGGTGAGTACGGTATTCTTCGAAGAGGAATTACACCTGGGTAGGAAGCGCGCAGCGACAGTGGTGACGCTCTCAACAAGCGTCCTCGGAGCGGTTTGCTCGCTCTCACTAGGTGTATGGAGCGGTTTCACGGTGTGCGGCAAAACGTTGTTTGATCTGTTCGACTTCGTCACGGGACAACTCTTCTTGCCAATAGGCGGTTTTCTTACCTGCTTATTTGTGGGATGGTATATTCCTCGCCAACTGATCAAAGACGAGTTTACGAATAACGGAACGCTCAAAAGTGTCCTGTTCACACCATGGCTTATGCTTGTGAGATACTTCTGTCCGGTGTGTATTCTGCTTATCTTCTTACATCAGTTTGGCGTGATCTAATCTATCTCAAGGGACCATTTAACGCATCACGCGAGCCGCTTCTTGAGGCGTAAGATCTACGTGTCCCTTCATCAGTTCGGGTATATTATAGCTCTTGAGTAGCTCATGCGCATGGCTAGGATCGGTTTGCGGCAGTTCGAAGGGTTTAGACGCGTGTCCATTACGATCGATATGTGTGAAATAAAGACGCGTATACACACCATCATCTCGCCTTGAGGAGAACACCACCCAGCGCCCATTACTTGACCAGGTGTGGTAGCTCTCAGCCTCAGCGGAGTTGGCGGGGGTCAACGGAACGACCTTCTTGTTCTGCAAATCCATCATCCATAGGTCAGCATCCTTATGCCAAATATGGAAGCAACCGTAGCTTCCCATAGAGAAAAGAAGCCATCTGCCATCAGGAGAGATCCTTGGCAAGGTGGCGCTTTGGTGTATGCTATCGGCTGCAAACACCAGTTCGCGAGGACCAAACTGCCTTGTCTGCGGATCAAAGGCCTTGCGATAGATGTTGTACTTAATGTCTTGGGCATGCTGCAAGGCATAAGCGATGTCGATGGTGTCGCCCGGATAGACGAGGTGCGCACTGCTATAATAAAGGTATCTGCCATCGGGAGACCATGAAGGATAAGTCTCAAACTCATCGTTACGGGCTTCGATGGTCGTGATCTTGTCCGTATCTACATCGTAAAGCACCAAGTCACTAGCGCCATCGAGCACCTCTATCTTATTGATATCGCGTGTATGGAAACTCTGCACGGTCTTATTGGTCGAATAAGCAATCAGATTGAGCCGCGGATGCCAAGCCGGATAGACGCCAGCAGAGAGCATATTGTCATCCTTGAGCGCCACTTTCTTGCGCTTTTCGCCTTCCATGATAAACGTGCCGCCGTGGTTCTGACGTGCGTGAAACTGCATTCGGTCAGGTCGGTAGTTCTGATAGCTATGGCAATTGACACACTGTCCTTCCTCCTCTGTGCTGCTAAGCATATTGTCAACCATCACTTCTTCATCGTCATTCTCTAGGCATCGCTGATTGAGCGTGAGTTCTTCGTAACTCACATACGATGGTGATATCATTCGATAACTCAGATATGGATCAATCGAATCATTGGATATCGTCCATGCGAAAGGCTTATAGGCACGCCATTGGTCACCATACAGGGCATAGACCTTAACCTTAACGGTCTGTCCACGATAGGTCTTGAGCAGCTGTTTCCAATCATCGGAATCGAAGATAGCTTTGCTTCCGCTCGCACTCAAGATGGTTTCGCCATTGATCTCCACGCTCACTGCCGAGGCCGAATCGGTGAGTTGGAAGTTGAGCGGGGCGATATTCGGAGGCAACATCACGTCCGTATAATCGGGAAAGATCATCGGCAAGCGATTGACAGATGTGGGATGGTCTGGTTGTGGGGCACATCCTACGAGCGCACCAAGCATGAACAACGATGCCAAAAGCGCTTTACAATGGCTTAAGCGAGTATATACAATGGATAGAAAGTGTTTCATCATTCTGCTTTTTGAGGAGAGTTGAGTAGATACTCATAATAGTATGTGTTGCCAAACGTGGGGTACAAAGCGTTCTGAACCTCCGCTAACGACATGCCGCGATACTGTTGTGCCGCCTGCATAAAGGCCGCATAGCTCTGCTTTACCTCATCGCTGATGCCCGAGAGATCTAGTTTGCCTTCACCTCCTTGCTGACTTAGCAACCATGCGGCTTCTTGATAATGAGTGGGTATGGCGCTATGGGGATGCAACCGCACGTATTCTTGATACTGTGGGATAATCAGAGCCGAGTCTTTCGACTGTAATGACCATGCCAACGCTTGTTCCTGCAACACTGGATCGTTACTTTTGACATGCACAAAGTGGTTGAGCAGATAGATTGTCGCGGTCATATTGTCGCTCGTCAGACGATTGTCCGTTCCCATGAGGCGCTTGATCAAGGCCAGTTCGGGATCGTTCTTCACCCTTTCGGGGTGATGGATGTATGTAGCATAATGGTCGGCAATCTCTTTATAGAACCACGTCTTCCTTAGCAAATCTACGTATTTGCGTGCTGCAGCGTCCTCTCCATTAAGCAAAGAGCACTTCAGCATAAGCACCAAATCCTCTATTCGCCAACCAAACTCAACCCCATCTTCCATGCACCAACGGTAACAATAGTTGGCTTGACCGTAGCTGAGGTAAACCAATTTGCCTACGGTGTGCACCATCTTCACATCGAAAGGTGCCTTGCTTCGCGTGCTCTCGTTAGGATAATGATACATCTGATTGCCCAGTTGACCTATATTCATGAGCGCAATGTTCTTCATTGTCCATATGGCACGGGTGGGATGATGTGCTTGGGAGGCTGCTTTGAGAGCCTCATCATACTGATGTTGCTCGATGGCACGACTCATGGCGAGTTCCGTATGGAAGTTGGTGTCCTTATACCAACTAGTCCAAACATAGGTCACAGATATGAGAATAGGAACGAGATATAGGACAAGAGACATTCCGCGGTGGCGCAATTGGGGCTTGCGCTGAGCCACCACACACATCAAGAGCAGCACCACAGCCATATAGACATAAGGTAGATAGTAAGGCAGATACCACTTCCCATCTACGCAGAATAGAGGTATGCCCACCCAATAAAGATGCCACAAAGCCGTGCGACAGTATATCCATTGGTAGCAAATCAATGGAAAGACGATGCCACCAAGCAATGCACAAGCCACATGTAAGGCTTTCTGCTTGGCAGATAGTGTGCTAAGGGCAGCTAGCAATGCCATCATCAGCAATGCCATTTCGCCATAAATGCCCACAAAGACATAGCCCACCATGGCGGCAACAAGGATATATAGAGGTGCAAGGGCGCTGCGGAATTGCACCCATCGGTAACCTTTCACCAGTCCTACCATGCACAATGATCCTATCGTTCCAGCAAAAAAGTAGCCTTGAAGCTTCAGATAATAGATCCAATAGTCGAGGTGAAAGCAGCTGATCACAAGGAACGCAACGGGTAAGAGAGCCCATGTGGACCACCCTCCCGACAAACTAAAGGTGTGCTTTATAAGCAATATGAGTATGCCCCAAAGCACCACCAACACAGCGACACCTAACCAGGGGATATAGAATAGTTGCGTGAGCATAGAGCCGCACCACGACAACCAACCTGCAGGGGCTGCCATCTGATTGGCAAAATACTGCCAAGAAGTGAGAAAGAGATTGAGTTCTTGCACCCTGTAGAGGTAGTCGCTTTCTGCCACAAGCGCCACTACTGCCACTGCCACAAGCAGCAACACGCTCACCATAGGGGTGAGCCAGCGACGTAAGAACGGGTGCAAAGGATGAGATATGGGTGTTTGAGAGGGTGTTGATTGGGATAGATTGTGCATAGATAGGTGTATTATGGGCTTGCTTATCACACTTTTCCGTGGTCGTGATAACTATAATATCCGCCGTCAGTGATGATGAGATGATCTAAGAAATGGATTCGCATCAGCTCGCAAGCTTTCTTTATTCCTTGGGTCAGATTGTCATCTTGAGTGCTAGGATGACGATTATTGCTAGGATGATTGTGGCAAAAGGCAACCACGGTGGCGTTCTTCATGAGGGCTTCACGGATGATTATGCGCACGTCCACAGCCGTTTCGGTTAGTCCGCCGTGCGATATACATTTGGCATCGAGCAACTTACAACTGCGATTGAGCAACAACACCCATCCTTCTTCTACGTCTAGATCTTGCATTTTAGGATGCATCAATGCATAGATATCATCAGATGAAGTCAGCGTGAGGCGTTCCTCGGCTGACGACGCGGCTCGCCGCTTACCCAGTTCGCATGCTGCAAGGATGGTCATCGCTTTTGCCGCACCTATCCCTTTGTGCTGCATGAGCTCATAGAGGGTTTTCTTTCCTAGGGTGTTGAGATTGTTATTGCTCTCGGCTAGCACTTCTTGCATCAGCTCCACCGCCGTCATTTTGGTGGTTCCTGAGCCAATAAGGATAGCCAACAGTTCGGCATTGGACAAACTTCCTACACCCGAACGCATAAGTTTCTCGCGTGGCCGATCATCCTCTGCCCAGTCTTTGATACCCAGTTTCTTTTCCATCTGTTAGCCTGTACGTATCAAAGGTTATGCGTAGAAGTTGTGCTTATAAGCCTCAAACTCGTCTTGTCCTTTCACACATCGCTTCCACCATGCTTCAAGGAATCCACATCCGTAACCCGTGAGCTGGATAAACGCAGCACGAATGCTCAACCATCCTATCTGCATACTATGGTTCTGCCGAGCACTATCCACACAGATTAGCAACGAATAGAGCACCAAAGGCAACAACGCCACACCCGCTAGCGTCCATCCAAGGACAGAGGAAGAGCCTTGGAAGATTGCCACCAAGCCCAGCACTAACCCCACAAGGCATAGCAGCATCAAGCCTATCACACCCAGCGTGAACACCATGGGTAGCAGATGCACTAGCTTAAGAGAGTCGGGATATTTCTTATAGAGATTGATTCGGGCTATTCCGCTATTGTAGACCTGGCGCCAAAACTTCCTGAAATCGGTACGGCGCTTATGCCATACCCATGCTTTGGGAAAGAGACGGCATTGGCATCCAGCTTGGAAGATGCGGATAGAAAAGTCGATATCTTCTCCAAAACGCATCTTAGAGAATCCTCCGAGCTTGCGATAGACCTCACGTTTGATTCCCATATTGAACGAACGGGGATAAAACTTGTCCAGTTTCTTCTTACCACCACGGATTCCTCCAGTAGTAAAGAAGGATGTCATAGAGTAAGAGATGGCTTTCTGCGTCGGCGTGAACGAACTGTGTGCGCAGTCGGGACCGCCAAAGGCATCAGCTGGTTGACGTTCCAGCTCTTCGCTGATAGCCTTGAGATAACCTTCGGGGAGCACCACATCCGAGTCGAGAATGAGCAGATAGTCGCCCTGTGCACGCTCGGCACCATAGTTGCGGCTCTGCCCTGGACCCGAGTTAGGCTTAGGATAATAACGTAAAGGCAGTTTGTCAGCGAAGCATTCGCATACATCCTTACATGTCACTTGTGATCCATCTTCGACGATGATCACTTCGAATGAGCGTTCTTCTTGCTGCGTAAGGCTCTCCAAGAGCTCCTTCACCTCATCGGGACGGTTATACACTGGAACGATTATGCTGTATTTCATAGGTCAACTGGAAAGAGAGTCAAGGATAGGCGAGGCCAGATGAAGACCTCAAATAGGTAAAAAAGAAAAACAGATGTCCGACTCAAGGACATGCTTTCACACTCCTTTGACATCAGACATCTGTTTATATCAATTAAGCATTGACACGGCCGAGGTAGCTTCCGTCGCGTGTATCAACGAGGATAGTTTCGCCTTCATTGATAAACAAAGGTACGCGCACCTCTACACCTGTCTCAAGCGTAGCTGGCTTTGTGGCGTTAGTAGCGGTGTTTCCCTTCACACCTGGCTCACTGTGAGTGATGGTAAGCTGTGTCTTCACAGGCATCTCGGCAAGCAAGATGGTACCATCAGAAGTATCGGTAACCACTTCTACCACGTCACCTTCCTTCATATACTCTACACCTGTAATCTGATGGTTAGGGATAGGAATCTGTTCGAAGGTTTCTTGGTTCATAAAGATACGACCAGTAGCGTCTTCATAGAGATACTGGTAAGGACGGCGCTCTACGCGAACATCCTCAAGCTTGAAGCCAATCTGGAAGGTACGCTCCAACACGCGACCATCAGACACGTTCTTAAGCTTGGTAATCATCACGGTGTTACCTTTTCCTGGCTTTCTGTGTTGAAAGTCAATGCAAGTCCAAATCTTTCCATCAAGACGGATACATGTTCCGATTTTGATTTCCTGTGAATTAATCATAACTTCTTTATATCAAAATTTATTGTTTATTGCAAGTCTGTGTTTTGTTTGCGTCTGCAAAGATACTGCAAA